>NZ_JBGOSN010000007.1:0-133768 GCF_046335115.1 Paracoccus sp. P2
AGGGTTTCTGGCCAAAGCATACGAAACCCTGCAATTCAAAGCCAACAAAACCGCAGCTTCAGCACACAAAATCAACGCGCTAAGGGTTGTTCAGGCCGGACTACTTGCCTCGTGCCACGGGGCACTGCTCAAGTTCGACTGGCAGCTGCGCTCGATCCTGCATTGGCTCAGAAACTGAAGCCCCCCTTTGGGGGGCGTTTCGAAAAGGAGCACGAAAATCTCAGGCCTCGGCTGATTCCTCTTTCTTCTTGGTAATTTCGTCATCGGTTTCATGATCGAGCATCTTCATGCCAGGGCGCGCCTTGAGGGGATCACCCTGCTCCGCGTATCCGCCAGCGCCTCTGGCACCGGCCGGAAGGGCAAGCTCGCACCGATGATATAATCTGAAGAAGTCAGGCTAAGAGTCCACGGGGCGCGCAAGCCTGCGCCGAAGAAGTCCGCGGTAATAGTTTACCTTGAGAAAGCGGGCTGAATTCTTCTTTTTGCACGGTACCTGCATCTCCATGATGGCTCGATCCTGAGCTAAATGCGACGGTCCCTGCCCCTGTGGATTGTGATGCACGACGCGCGGGACTACTAGCCAAGCCCGCAGATGGTACAGATCCACCGGCCAATCGGACACAAAATTGATCGGAATTGTCGCACGCAAGAGTTCCTGCGCTGTATTTCGGCACAGCGTGTAACCAGTACAAAGCCATGCCGGTCGCGCCGGACGATACATTAACCACCGCCCGGCCTTCTTTCGTTGCCAAGGCAGTACGCGACCCCCACAATGATCCAGCAAGGCCAACGTATCGGTCAAATGATGCCCCGCGCGAATGAAGTCGGGAAAGTCCGGCGTCAGAATTGCATCATCCTCAAGCACGAGCGCCCCATCAAGTCCTTCGTCCATGATGGTCTCGTAAATCTGCCGATGCGACAAGGCACAGGCAAATTCCGAGTCCGTCATCGGCCGCTTCAGTCGATCATGAGCGGCGTCGCGGTCGATCATCGACAGATATTCAGCCGGCAAGCCCCGCCGCCCGTCCACTCCGTAGATCAAGCGCCATTGCAAACCCATTCCGGCAAGTTGGTCCAGCAATGGCTGACGACGCGCCTCATCGCCTTCCAGGGTCAATATGAAAATCGGCCAATCTGCCCGCATCGTTAATATCCCGTTCCACCGAACATGGAAGAGCCCCGGCATCGCCGAGGCTCCAACAGTCGAATCGCAGCGAAGGCCTCAGCCCTCGGCCGATTCCTCTTTCTTCTCGGTGATCTCTTCACCGGTTTCCTGGTCGACCATCTTCATGCCCAGGCGCACCTTGCCGCGGTCGTCGAAGCCCAGCAGCTTGACCTTGACCTCCTGGCCCTCCTTCAGCACCTCGTTGGGGTGGTTCAGGCGCTTGTTGGCGATCTGGCTGACATGCACCAGACCGTCGCGCTTGCCGAAGAAGTTCACGAAGGCGCCGAAATCGACCAGCTTCACCACCTTGCCGACATAGACCTTGCCCTCTTCCGGCTCGGCCACGATCGAATAGATCATGTCATAGGCCTTCTTGATCGAATCGGCATTGGCCGAGGCGATCTTGATGGTGCCGTCGTCGCTGATGTCGACTTTCGCACCCGAGGTCTCGACGATCTCGCGGATCACCTTGCCGCCCGAGCCGATCACTTCGCGGATCTTGTCGGTCGGGATGGTCATCGTCTCGATGCGCGGAGCATGGGCGCTGAACTCGCGCCGGCCCTCGGACAGCGCCTTGGACATCTCGCCCAGGATATGCAGCCGGCCGTCCTTGGCCTGGGCCAGCGCCTGTTCCATGATCTCGGGCGTGATGCCCGCGACCTTGATGTCCATCTGCAGGCTGGTGATGCCGTTTTCCGTCCCGGCGACCTTGAAGTCCATGTCGCCCAGGTGGTCCTCGTCACCCAGGATGTCGGTCAGCACCGCCCAGCGACCGTCCTCTTCCAGGATCAGGCCCATGGCGACGCCGGCAACCGGCGCCTTCAGCGGCACGCCCGCATCCATCATCGACAGCGAACCGCCGCAGACCGAGGCCATCGAGGACGAGCCGTTCGATTCGGTGATCTCGCTGACCACGCGGATGGTATAGGGGAAGTCGGTCGGCGCCGGCAGCACCGCCTGCAGCGCCCGCCAGGCCAGCTTGCCATGGCCGATCTCGCGACGGCCGGGACTGCCGACGCGGCCCACCTCGCCCACCGAATAGGGCGGGAAGTTGTAATGCAGCAGGAAGTTCGAGCGGAAATTGCCGTGCAGCGCGTCGATGATCTGCTCGTCGTCGCCGGTGCCCAGCGTGGTCACGACCAGCGCCTGCGTCTCGCCGCGGGTGAACAGCGCCGAGCCGTGGGTGCGCGGCAGGAAGCCCACTTCGCAGTCGATGGGCCGCACGGTCTTGTTGTCGCGGCCATCGATGCGGGGGCGGCCGTCGATGATGCCGCCGCGCAGGATACCCGATTCCAGCTTCTTCAGCGCCGAGCCCAGGTTCGGGTCCAGCCGCTCTTCCTCGGTCAGGCCTTCGAGGATCTTCACCTTCACGGCCTCGATGGTATCGCGGCGCTCACCCTTGTCGTGGATGGCATAAGCGGCGCGCATCTCGGTCTCGCCCAGCGATTTCACGCGGGCGTAAAGCGCGCTGTAATCGGGCGAGGTGAACTGGAAGGGTTCCTTGGCGGCGGCCTCGGCCAGGTCGATGATCAGGTCGATCACCGGCTGCATCGCCTCGTGGCCGAATTTCACCGCGCCCAGCATCTCGGCCTCGGTCAGCTCATAGGCTTCCGATTCGACCATCATCACCGCGTCGCGGGTGCCGGCGACGACCAGGTCCAGCCGCTGCTCGGGGTTGCCGCGCAGCTGGTCCATGTCCTGCACTTCGGGATTCAGCACGTATTCGCCATTGGCGAAGCCGACGCGGGCGGCGCCGATCGGGCCCATGAAAGGCACGCCCGAGATGGTCAGCGCGGCCGAGGCGGCGATCATGGCAACGATGTCGGGATCGTTGACCAGATCATGCGACAGCACGGTGCACATGACCAGCACTTCGTTCTTGAAGCCGGGGGCGAAAAGCGGGCGGATCGGGCGGTCGATCAGGCGCGCGGTCAGCGTCTCCTTTTCCGAAGGCCGGGCCTCGCGCTTGAAGAAACCGCCGGGAATCTTGCCGGCGGCATAGTATTTTTCCTGGTAATGCACCGTCAGGGGAAAGAAGTCCTGGCCGGGCTTGGGTTCCTTGGCGAAGGTGACGTTGGCCATCACGCTGGTCTCGCCCAGGGTGGCGATGACCGAGCCGTCGGCCTGACGGGCAACCTTGCCCGTTTCCAGCGTGAGCGTTTCCTGGCCCCACTGGATGGATTTCTTCACTTCATCAAACATCTGGTTTCCTCTGGCGACGCGCCGGCCCTTCCGGTCGCGTCCCGTGTCAAATGGCGGCCCCATTGCCGCCGCCCCTATCCTTCGCATGTGCCCAGGGGCCTGGCGTCACGTCACAGATGGAGACGCCCCATACAGGAAATCAAGGCATATGGAAAGTGGCTTGGCGCCCGCGCTTGCCCGAAACAAGGCGGGCGGCGCCGGCCGGCAACCGCCCGTCCTGTCCCGCGCATCCGGCGATCAGGCCAGGGCCAGCGTCCTGGGCGCGGCGGCCTGCTGATCGGTCTTGAGCGCCTGCACGGCCTTCTCGGTCCTTTCGGCGGCCGCATCGGTCGGCCAGGGCCGGCTGCTGAGCGCCGCGACGCGCTCGACCATGGTCTGCGCACCTTCCCTGCCCTGGGCCTTGATCGCCCAGGCACGGGCCTGCGCCTCGGCATCGGGGTCGGCAGGCCGGGCCGCGCTTCTGGCTGCGCGCGCGGCAGGGGCAGCGACCTCGTCCAGGGCGGCCGGATCGGCTCCGCCGGACGCGCCCGCGGCCTTGGCCGGGGCCAGCACCGCGGCGGCAGAAGCGCCAGCCGCGGCGGCCGGATCCGCGGCATCGGCCGCCACCGGAACCCGCACCGGCGTCGGGGCGGCGGCAGGGGCAGAGGAGGACATTGGCTTGAAAAGTGAACTGATTACCATCTTGCGATCTCCGTCTGAAGACAGGCACAGGATAAGGCCCGTCCGTTAGGAATCCAGAAAGCAATCCGTTGGATTTTAATGGCTGTCGCAGCGCCGGCCGGAAAGCGGGAAACGCAAAACGCCCGCGGCCTGTGCCGCGGGCGTTCCTGCAATCCAAGGGCCGCGGGGTCGCAGCCGGACGGTCAGCGGCGCAGGCCCAGCTTGCCGATCAGGTCGGTATAGCGGGCTTCGTCCTTGCGCTTCAGGTAGTCCAGCAGCTTGCGGCGCTGCGCGACCAGCTTCAGCAGGCCCCGACGCGAATGGTTGTCCTTCTTGTGGGTCTTGAAATGCTCGGTCAGCGTGGCGATGCGCGACGACAGGATGGCGACCTGCACTTCGGGCGAGCCGGTGTCGCCTTTCTTGGTCGCGAATTCGGTCATCACGCGGTTCTTTTCCTCGACGGTGATCGACATCGGGGTCTCCTTTCAGGATCAAGGGTTATGGCGCAGGCCGGGATGTCGTCCAGCACAGGCCCGTGGAGAGATCCGCCGGAATCGCCCGGTCGGATGCGGGCGTATAGGCAAAATCGGCCGAAAAGGAAAGGGGTTTCTGCGGCTCAGCCGCCCGGCGCGATCCGCGTCAGGGCGATGTCGGCCGCCCGCAGCCCTTCGGCCTGCAACACCCGGCCCACGGCCACCCCGTCCACGCGAATCACCGCCGATCCGTCGGCCTCGCGTTCCAGCGCGACCACGGGATCGGCGCCGTCGCCGTGATAGCGCAGCTCGATACGGTCCAGCTGCCGGTCGAAATCGGCGATGACCGGCAGCGTCTCGCCCGGATCGTCCAGGTCGCCGCCCGGCGCGTCGAGCAGGAACAGATCCTCGCCCTCGCCGCCCTCGGCGAAATCGCCCGGTCCGGGATGCAGCGTGTCGCGGCCGGCGCCGCCATGCAGCCAGGCCCGCCCGGGCTCGGCCGAGCCGATCAGCAGATCGTCGCCATCGCCGCCGTCCAGATCGTCCTCGCCCCCGCCGGCGATCAGCGTGTCGTTGCCGAAGCCGGCCCAAAGCAGGTCGTCGCCGTCGCCGGCGGTCAGCAGATCGTCGCCCTCGCCGCCGAAGATCGTGTCGTCGCCGGGGCCGCCATGCAGGGTGTCGTTGCCGCCCTGCCCCGCCAGGTAATCGTCGCCCGCGCCGCCCTCGATGGAATCGTCGCCGCCCGGCCCGTAATCGCCGTCGCCATAGATCCAGTCGTCGCCGTCGCCGCCCAGCAGCGTGTCGTTGCCCAGCCCGCCATGCAGGTCGTCATTGCCGCCATGGCCGGTCAGCAGGTCGTCACCATCGCCGCCGGCCAGCCAGTCCGAACCCTCGCTGCCCCCGGTCGCCACGCCCCTGGGCCGGTCGGAATCTGAGGGTTCGCGCTGCGGGTCGTCGGGGTCATGCTCGCCGCCGGGCGTGCGGCTGGTGCCGGTCGCATCCACGGCAAGGCCGGCGAATACCAAACTGAGCAAACTGCTGATCAACAACATGACGGGAACCCAACGCGAATCACGCAACCCACGAAGGCACCTTATCCCGCCGCCGCCCGCCCCGCATCCTTATTGCTAATAAAGGCTTAACGGCCCGGCCGATCCGGCGGTCAGCCGTAGTCGCGCGCGCCAAAGATGGCGCTGCCGATGCGGACATGGGTCGCGCCCTCGGCGATGGCGGTTTCGAAATCCGCGCTCATGCCCATGGACAGGCCGGCCAGGCCGTTGCGTGCGGCCATATCGCGCAGGGCGCGGAAATGCGGCACCGGGTCCAGATCCTCGGGCGGGATGCACATCAGCCCGGCAATCGCCAGGTCCAGCGCCCGGCACTGGGCGATGAAGGCATCGGCCTCATCGGGCAGGACGCCGGCCTTCTGCGGCTCGGCCCCGGTGTTCACCTGCACGAAAAGCTGCGGGCAGGCCCCGCGCGCCTGCACCTGCCGCGCCAGCTTGCCGGCCAGCGAGGGGCGGTCGAGCGTGTGGATGGCGTCGAAAAGCTCCAGCGCCGGCTTCAGCTTGTTGGTCTGCAGGGGGCCGATCATATGCAGCTCGACGCCGGAGAAACGCTCGCGCCAGCCGGGCCATTTTCCCGCCGCCTCCTGCACGTAGTTTTCGCCGAAGACACGGTGGCCGGCCGCCAGCACCGATTCCACCCGTTCGGGGGGCTGCACCTTGCTGACGGCGATCAGCGTGACCGCGCCCTCGGCACGGCCCGCGGCTTTCTCGGCCGCAGCAATGCGGCGCCTGATGTCATCCAGTCCCATGGCGGCATGATTTCCAAAAGAAAAGAGCGGGCGCAAGGCCCGCTCTTCCTGATTTCCGTATCCCGAAGGATCAGAACTCGAAGCGCACGCCAAAGTCGGCGCGAACCTTTTCTGCATAGTCGCGCTGGATCGACGCACCCAGACGGGCACCGCCCAGATCGTAGTTCACGCCGATACCGAAAGCGTTGTCGCTTTCGTTGGCGTCATGATCGTTGTTGGCGATGAAGGCTTCCAGATTGGTGCGGCCATCGGCCAGGGTGTAGTCACCGTAGAGCGTGATGGTGTTTCCATCATCTTCGGCGGAATCGTTGCTGGCATCGACATAGTTCAGGCCGATACGCGCATTCTCCATGACGGCATAACGGGCACCGACGAAGAAGATGTCATTCTCGTCCACACCTGCGCCATTGACGGTATAGGCGCCTTCCAGTTCCAGACGGTCGTTCCAGGTGTACTGAGCCAGAATGCTGAACTCTTCTTCCAGGACTTCGTTCACGCCCGACTGGTCGGGATCGATGTACGAAGCGCGCAGGGTCAGAGCGTCGAACGAGTACCGCACGCCAACGCCCTGACGATTGACGTCAGCGTAAGGGTTCGACTCGTATGCGAAGTAGCTGCCGTTACGCGCACCGGCGTTAAAATCAAAAACGCCCAATTCGGGAGCGAACAGCAGCGTGGAGCTGTCGTAAGCGTTATCGACGTTGCCCACTTCGACGGTCAGGCCTTGGGCGCTGATCCAGAGCTTACCCGCGTTGGTGGCAGCGCTTTCACCCTGGCCATTGGTGGCGTCCTGATCCCACTGGAGGCGGAAACGGGCACCGAAGTCGACACCCGAATCGGTCGAGGTCGAGGCGTCGATGTTCATCCGCAGACGCGAGTCGACGCGGGTCTCGTTGCCAGGACGGTCTTCGATGTACACGACACCGGTCCGGCCGTAGCCCGAGATGCTAACCTCGGCGGCGGCCACGCCCGCGGTCAGGAGCAGCGCGGTGGAGGCGATAAGAGCCTTTTTCATGATGTTTCCCTCTTGTCTCTCTCGTATGCCCCACCCGGCGGGCCGGTTTGGGGTATGCCAGTTGTGTCGCGCTTTCCCCCCCTCATTGCAACGGAATCGCATCGGCTTAGCCCGATTCCGACCTGCTGTGATGCACATGGGCCACACCCCGTTGCAACGGCCCGCACCCCCCGGCGCAGGCGCCCTTGCGCGCGCGAGCCATATCACCCCGACGGGGATCGCGGGCCATGGGCGCGGCCTCTCTTGTCGCAAGGGGCGGAATTGCGCTATGGCTCGCGGCAAGGACGATCCGGGGGACATCAGATGACCAGACGCGCCGCACGGCTGACCGCCGCCCTGCTGATCTCGGCCGGGCTTGCCGCCTGTTCGGGGGGCGGTTCGGGCTTGGGCTCGGCAGGCTCGGCCGGTTCGGCCACCTCGCTGCCGGGCGGCGGCGGGAACCGCCAGGCCCAGCCGCAGGCCGCCGAACGGCGCGAGACGATCTGGGACGTGTTCTCGGACCGCCGCAACCCGAACGACACGGTGGCGGTGAACAAATACCTGTGGAACGCCAGCCTGGACGTGCTGAACTTCCTGCCGATCCAGTCCATCGACCCCTTCACCGGCGTCATCGTCACCGGCTACGGCACGCCGCCGGGCGGCGGGCGGTCCTATCGCGCCACGATCAAGGTCAGCGACCCGGCGCTGGATGCGCGCGCGCTCAAGGTCTCGTTGCAGGGGGCGGGCGGGGCGGCCGTGGCGCCCGACACCGTGCGCGCGGTCGAGGATGCGATCCTGACGCGGGCCCGCCAGCTGCGGGTGCAGGACCGCAACCTCTGATCCCCCCGACCCCGCTGGACCTGCATCGGGCAAGCGGCTAATACCCTGCGGGCAATCTGTCGCCCGGAGGTTTCCATGCCCTATGATCCCGCAATCAGCGAACCGCGCTGGCAAGAGGCGTGGGAGCAGGCCGACACGTTCCGCGCCGTGCGGGACGAGCGGCCCAAGTATTACGTGCTGGAGATGTTCCCCTATCCCTCGGGGCGCATCCACATGGGCCATGTGCGCAACTACACGATGGGCGACGTGGTGGCCCGCTTCAAGCGGGCGCAGGGCTTTTCCGTGCTGCATCCGATGGGCTGGGACGCCTTCGGCATGCCGGCCGAGAATGCGGCGATGGAGCAGGGCGGCCATCCGCGCGACTGGACCTATGGCAATATCGCCACCATGCGCGGCCAGCTGAAGCCCTTGGGCCTGTCCATCGACTGGAGCCGCGAATTCGCCACCTGCGACGACGCCTATGTCGCCCAGCAGCAGGCGCTGTTCCTGGACATGCTGGAAGCCGGGCTGATCACCCGCAAGTCGGCGCAGGTGAACTGGGACCCGGTCGACATGACGGTGCTGGCCAACGAGCAGGTGATCGACGGCAAGGGCTGGCGATCCGGCGCTGTGGTCGAGCGCAAGGAACTGACGCAGTGGTTCTTCAGGATCTCGGACTATTCGGACGAGCTTTTGTCGGCGCTGGACCGGCTGGAGGGCTGGCCGGAAAAGGTGCGGCTGATGCAGGCCAACTGGATCGGCAAGTCGCGCGGGCTGCAATTCCGCTTCGACACCGTCGACCGGCCCGATTTCCCGCAGATCGAGGTCTATACCACCCGCCCCGACACGCTGATGGGCGCCAGCTTCGTGGCGCTGTCGCCGGATCACCCGCTGGTCAAGGCGCTGGCCGCGTCGGACCCCAAGGTCGCGGCTTTCGTCGAGGAATGCCGCAAGATCGGCACCACCGAGGAAGCGATCGAGACCGCGCCCAAGATGGGCCTCGACACCGGGCTGACCGTGCGGCACCCGTTGGACCCGGATTGGCGACTGCCGATCTGGATCGCGAATTTCGTGCTGATGGATTACGGCACCGGCGCGATCTTCGGCTCTCCGGCGCATGACGAGCGCGACCACGAGTTTGCCAGCAAATATGGCCTGCCGATCCGCGCCACCTTCGGCGAAAAGGGCATGACGCTGGAACAGGCCGACGCGCTGGTGGCGAAAGCGCCCTATGTGCCGCTGAAATCCGAAACCGTGACCTATGTGCGCGGCTTCGCCGGCGAGACCGACCAGACCGGCGAGGCGGCGGTGGATGCCGCCATCCTGCACGCCGAGGCCAACGGCTATGGCGAGGGCGTGACCAAGTTCCGCCTGCGCGACTGGGGCATCTCGCGCCAACGGTATTGGGGCTGCCCGATCCCGGTGGTGCATTGCGAGACATGCGGCACCGTGCCCGAGGCCAAGGCGAACCTGCCGGTGCTGCTGCCGCAGGATGTGACATTCGACGTGCCCGGCAACCCGCTGGACCGGCACCCGACCTGGCGCGACGCCGCCTGCCCGCAATGCGGCGGCCCGGCCCGGCGCGAGACGGACACCATGGACACCTTCGTCGATTCGTCCTGGTATTACGCCCGCTTCACCGCGCCGCACGCGACGACGCCGACCGAGCGCGCCGAGACCGACTACTGGATGAACGTGGACCAGTATATCGGCGGCATCGAGCATGCGATCCTGCACCTGCTCTATTCGCGCTTCTTCGCCCGGGCGATGGTCAAGACCGGCCATCTGCCGGAAAGCGCCAGGGAGCCGTTCGACGCGCTCTTCACCCAGGGCATGGTCACGCATGAGATCTACATGACCCGCGACGAGCGCGGCCGCCCGGTCTATCACCTGCCCGAGGATGTCACCGACGGCAAACTGGCCGACGGCACCGAGGTCGAGATCATCCCCTCGGCCAAGATGTCGAAATCCAAGAAGAACGTCGTCGATCCGGTGAACATCGTCGAAAGCTTCGGCGCCGATACCGCGCGCTGGTTCATGCTGTCCGACAGCCCGCCCGAGCGGGACGTGGAATGGACCGCCGCCGGGGCCGAGGCCGCGAACCGCTTCCTGTCGCGCGTCTGGCGGCTGGCCGACGAGATCCCCGAGGGCGGGGCCGATCCCGAGCTGGCCCGCGCCGCGCATCGCGCCATCGACGAGGTGACGAAATCCATCGAGGGCTTCGCCTTCAACAAGGCGGTGGCCAATATCTATGAGCTGGCCAATGCCATCGGCAAATCGAAGGCTGGCGGCGAAAGCCGGCGCGAGGCGCTGCGCATCATGGCGCAGCTGATGGCGCCGATGGTGCCGCATCTTGCCGAGGAGGTCTGGGCGAAGGCCGGCGGGCAGGGCATGGTGGTCGATGCCGCCTGGCCCAAGGCGGACCCGGCGCTGCTGGTTTCCGACAGCGTGGTGCTGCCGATCCAGATCAACGGCAAGCGCCGGGCCGAGATCGAGGTGCCCAAGGACATGCCCAAGGACCAGATCGAGGCCATCGTGCTGGCCGACGAGACCGTGCGGCGTTTCATGGAAGGCGCGGCGCCCAAGAAGCTGATCGTGGTGCCGGGGCGGATCGTCAATGTCGTGGTCTAGGCGCAGCGTGATCCTGGCCGCGCTGGCGCTGGCCGCCTGCGGCTTTTCCCCGGTCTACGGGCCGGGCGGCACCGGCGGCAAGCTCTTCGGCCAGGTCCGCGCCGCCGATCCGCGCACGCCCGACGATTTCGCCTTTGCCGGCCGCATCGCCGAGCGGCTGGGTTCCGAGGCCGGGGGGCGCTTCCTGCTCGACTACCGGCTGCGCATCGCCGTGGTGCCGCAGGCGATCACCCCCGACGAGGTGACGACGCGTTATGCGTTGAACGGCACTGCCGATTTCACCCTGACCGAGGCCGGCACCGGCCGCGAGGTCACGCGCGGGCAGGTCAGCAGCTTCACCTCCTATTCCACCACCGGCACCACCATCGCCACCATGGCCGCCGAGCAGGACGCGCATGAGCGGCTGGCGCGGATGCTGGCCGACCAGGTGGTGACGCGGCTCCTGGCCGTCCAGCCCGACGCGGTGCCATGATCCTGAAGGGTGCCGAGATCGGACGCTACCTGGCGCGGCCCGATCCGACGCGCCCGGCGCTGCTGATCCATGGCCAGGACGCGATGCGGGTGGCGTTGAAGCGGGCCGAGGCGGTCAAGGCGCTGGTCGGCCCCGGCGCCGAGGAGGAGATGCGCCTGACCCGCATTCCCGGCGCCGATCTGCGCAAGGATCCGGCGGCGCTGCTGGATGCCGTGAAGGCGGTGGGGTTCTTTCCCGGCCAGCGCGTGGTGCTGGTCGATGACGCGCCGGATGCGGCGACACCCGCCGTCGCCGCGGCCATCGCGGAATGGAAGGCCGGCGACGCGGTGATCGTGGTCGCGGCGGGGAGCCTGGGCAAGTCCTCGGCGCTGCGCAAGCTTTTCGAACCGCACCCCGCCGCCGTGACCGCGCCGATCTATGACGACCCGCCGGGCGAGGACGAGGTCGGGCGCTGGCTGCATGAGGCCGGGCTGCGCGAGGTGCCGCGTGACGCCATGCGCGACCTGATGGCGCTGGCGCGCGCGCTGGATCCCGGCGATTTCCGGCAGACGGTGGAAAAGATCGGGCTTTACAAGCATGGCGACCCCGAACCGCTGACGCCCGCCGAGATCGCCGCGCTGGCGCCGGCCACCATCGAGGCCGAGGTCGATGAGTTGATCGACTGCGTCGCCGAGGGCCGGGCGCGCGAATTCGGCGCGCTGATGCGGCGGATCGAGGGGCAGGGCATCGCCCCGGTGACGCTGTGCATCGCGGCGCTGCGGCATTTCCGGGCGCTGCATGCCGGCGCCTCGGACCCCGGCGGGCCCGGGGCGGGTTTCTCGCGGTTGCGGCCGCCGGTCTTCGGCCCGCGCCGCGACCGCATGATCCGGCAGGCGCAGGACTGGGGCATGCGGGCGCTGGAGGATGCGATCCACCAACTGATCGACACCGACCTGGTGCTGCGCTCCTCCTCGCGCGCGCCGGCCATGGCGCTGATGGAGCGGATGCTCTTGCGGCTGTGCATGATGCCGCGGGGCGGGCGGTGAGCGAAAGGGTCGAGGCCCTGGTGATCGGCGCCGGGCCGGCCGGGCTGATGGCGGCCGAGGTGCTGGCCGGGCAGGGCGCGCGGGTGGTGGTGGCCGAGGCCATGCCGACCCCGGCACGCAAGTTCCTTATGGCCGGGAAATCCGGGCTGAACCTGACCAAAGACGAACCCTTCACGCAGTTTGCCGCGCATTATGGGGGCTCTGCCCCCGTCCTGCGGACTCCCCCGGGGTATTTGCAGAACGAAGAAATCGGGCCCGAGGCGGTGATGGCCTGGGCGCGCGGGCTGGGGGTGGAGCTGTTCACCGGCTCGACCGGGCGGGTGTTTCCGGTCGGCATGAAGGCCTCGCCGCTGCTGCGGGCCTGGCTGGCGCGGCTTGCGGCAATGGGGATCGAGCTGCGGACGCGCTGGCGCTGGACGGGTTTCCAGGGCGAAGGCTGGCGCTTCGAGATGCCGGGCGGGGTCGAAGTGCTGGCGCCTCGCGCGGCCGTGCTGGCGCTGGGTGGGGCGAGCTGGCCGCGGCTGGGTTCGGACGCGGCCTGGGTGCCCTGGCTGGCCGGGCGCGGGGTGGCGGTGGTGCCGTTCCGGCCGGCGAACATGGGCTTCCGCATCGCCTGGTCGGCGCAGATGGCGCGGCATTTCGGCCAGGCGGTCAAGGGCGTCGCGCTGCATGTCGCCGGCCGCGTCAGCCGGGGCGAATGGGTCGTCACCGCCGAAGGCGTCGAGGGCGGCGGCATCTACGAGGTTTCGGCCGCGATACGCGACGGGGCCGAGGCTTTCGTCGACCTGGCGCCGGACCTGGACGCCGAGGAACTGGCGCGGCGCTTTGCCAGGGCCCCGGCGAAGCTGTCGGTCGGCAACCGGCTGCGGCGGGTGCTGGGCGATCCGGTCCGCGCGGCGCTGCTGATGGAATGGGGCCGGCCGCTGCCCGCCGAGCCCGAGCGGCTGGCCGCGCGCGCCAAGGCGCTGCACCTGCAGCACCAGGGCGCGATGGGCATCGAGCGGGCGATTTCCTCGGCCGGGGGGATCGCCGCCGAAGGCCTGGCCGATACGCTGGAGCTGAAGGCGCTGCCCGGCGTCTTTGCCGCCGGCGAGATGCTGGACTGGGAGGCGCCGACCGGCGGCTACCTGCTGACCGGCTGCCTGGCCACCGGGCGGCTGGCCGGGCGGGGGGCCGCCGCCTATCTGGCCGCGGCGCGCAGATAGGCGGGGCGGGCGCGCATCATCTCGAGATAGTCGGTCAGCCGGTGCTCGGTGATCGGGAAGCGCGCCGTCAGCGCCCAGGTCAGGCAATGCGCCAGGATGATGTCGGGCACCGTCATGCGGTCGCCCATCAGGAAGCCGCCCTCGGCGATGCGATGCACCAGGGTGCGCTGGCTGCGCTCGAATTCCCAGCGCAGCGTGTTCTTGATCGCCGCCAGCCGCATCTCCTCGGGCAGCACGAAGCTGTGGCGTGCCGCCAGCCACAGCGCCGCGTCGAATTCGTCCAGCACGAATTGGGTCAGGCTGTCCTGGCGCGCCCGGTCCAGCGTGCCGGCCGGATGGGTCAGCGCGCCGTGCTTGTCGGCCAGATAGGTCAGGATGGCGGTGGAATCGGTGATGGGCACGCCGTCCACCACCAGGACCGGCACCTTGCCCGCGGGGTTGAAGGGCCGGACGCCCTCGCTATGCGGGTTGACGGCGACATGTTCATAGGGCTGGCCGAGTTCCTCGAGCATCCAGAGCACGCGCAGGGCGCGGCTCTTGCCGGTTCCGATCACCTGATACATCCAGTTCCCCGCATGGCGTTGAAACCCAAGGCTAGCGCCGCCGCCCGATTCAGGCAATCGACGCCATTGACGCCGCCGCCGGCCGGGCGCAGGAATTGCGGGCCGCGAGAGGGAGGGCAACATGACCAAGGCAATGCGCGCGCCGCTGTTCACGCCGGTGCTGATCGGCGGCTCGATCATCCTGCTGATCAACTTTGCCCTGCGGGCCAGCTTCGGCGTCTTCCAGATCCCGATCGCGCAGGAATTCGACTGGCCGCGGGCCGAGTTCAGCATGGCCATCGCCATCCAGAACCTGGCCTGGGGCATCGGCCAGCCGATCTTCGGCGCCCTGGCCGAACGCTGGGGCGACCGCTGGTCGGTCATCATCGGCGCCTTGCTCTATTCCGCCGGGCTGATCCTGACGGCCTATGCCACCGACCCGCTGGCCATGCAGCTTCTGGAGGTCATGGTCGGCTTCGGCATCGCCGGCACCGGCTTCGGCGTCATCCTGGCGGTGATCGGCCGCGCCGCCAGCGACGAGAACCGCAGCCTGGCGCTGGGGATCGGCACCGCCGCCGGCTCGGCCGGGCAGGTCTTCGGCGCGCCCCTGGCCGAGGTGCTGCTGATGCATTACCCGTGGCAGAGCGTGTTCGTCATCTTCGGCGTGATCGTGCTGGCCTGCCTGTTCTTCCTGCCCATGCTGGGCGGCGGCAAGCCCGCCAGCCGCAGCGAGCTGGAGGAGAGCATGGGCTCGGTGCTCAAGCGCGCTTTCACCGACCCGTCCTATCTGATGATCTTTGCCGGCTTCTTTTCCTGCGGCTACCAACTGGCCTTCATCACCGCGCATTTCCCCGCCATGGTGACCGAGATGTGCGGGCCGATCAGCCCGATGGGCACGCTGGCCAGCATCGGCATCACCACCACCTCGACGCTGGGCGCGGCCGCCATCTCGCTGATCGGGCTGGCCAATATCGCCGGCTCGATCTTTGCCGGCTGGCTGGGCAAGCGCTATACCAAGAAATACCTGCTGGCCGGGATCTATACGCTGCGCACCATCGCCGCCGCCGCCTTCATCCTGCTGCCGATCACGCCGGCCAGCGTCATCATCTTCTCGCTGGTGATGGGCGGGCTGTGGCTGGCCACGGTGCCGCTGACCTCCGGCCTCGTCGCCTATATCTACGGGCTGCGCTACATGGGCACGCTTTACGGCTTCGTGTTCCTGAGCCACCAGATCGGCTCGTTCCTGGGCGTGTGGCTGGGCGGCAAGCTCTATGACATCTATGGCGACTACACGATGGTGTGGTGGGTCGGCGTCGGCGTCGGCGCCTTCAGTGCGCTGATCCACCTGCCGGTGCGCGAGGCGCCGGCCCGGCTGGAAAGCGCCGCGAAAACCGCCTGATCCGGCCCGCGGGGGCCATTGCCTCCGGCCGGGCAATCGACAAATCTCGGCCCGGTGCAGCGGAGGGGGACGGTTCATGCGCGCATTGCTGTCGGCGGGGATCATCAGCCTGATCCTGGCCTATACGCTCAGCCAGTTCTATCGCGCCTTCCTGGCGGTGCTGTCACCGGTGCTGCAGGCCGAACTGGGGGCGGGGCCCGAGGATCTGGCGATCTCCTCGGGGATGTGGTTCCTGACCTTCGCGCTGATGCAGATCCCCATCGGGGGGGCGCTGGACCGTGCCGGGCCGCGCCGCACGGTGGCCGTGCTGCTGGCGCTGGGAGGCGCGGGCGGGGCGGCGGTCTTTGCCCTGGCGCAGGCGCCCTGGCATCTGCATGTCGCACTGGCGCTGATGGGGGTCGGCTGCGCGCCGGCGCTGATGGGCAGCTATTACATCTTTGCCCGCAACTATCCCGCGGCGCTGTTCGGCACCCTGGCGGGCGCGGTGGTCGGTTTCGGCTCGATGGGCAACATCCTGGGCGCCGCGCCGCTGGTCTGGGCGACCGAGGCCTTCGGCTGGCGCGAGACGCTCTGGGCGCTGGCCGGGGTCACGCTGGCGGTGGCGCTGGCGATCCTGGCCTTTACCCGCGACCCCGAGCGGCTGGCCGCCACGGCGCCGCGCGGATCGCTGGCCGAAATCCTGCGGCTGCGGCCGCTGTGGTTCATCCTGCCGCTGTTTTCCGTGAACTATGCCGCCTCGGCCGCGATCCGCGGGCTGTGGGCCGGACCCTACATGGCCGAGGTGCATGGCGCCTCGGACCAGCTGATCGGATGGGCGACGCTGGCCATGGGGGTGGCCATGGTGGTGGGCAGCTTCCTGGTCGGACCGGCGACGCGGCTGGCCGGCTCGATCCGGCGGCTGGCGCTGATCGCCAATGGCGCGGGCGTCGCGGTGATGACCGGGCTGTGGCTGTTTCCCGCCGAGGGTATCGGGCTGTCGGTGGCGCTGCTGGCGCTGGTCGGGCTCTCGGGCGCGACCTATACCGTGCTGATGGCGCATGGCCGGGCCTTCCTGCCGCCGCATCTGGTGGGGCGGGGCGTCACCTTCCTCAACCTGTTCTCGATCGGCGGGGCAGGGGTGCTGCAATTCGCCTCGCGCCCGGTCTATCGTTGGGCCAGTGCCCATGGCAGCCCGGCCGAGGCCTATTCGACCCTGTTCCTGTTCTTCCTGATTCCGCTTACGGTGGGGTTCCTTTTGTATTTCCTGACACCCGAGACGCCCGATGCCTGAGATACCCCCCGACCGGATCGACGTGGTCGCCCCGAACCTGAAACGCCGCCTGTCGGGCGTGACGGCGACCGTGGTGCGGCTGATCCCGGTGCAGGCCAGGATGATCGGCATCGTCGCCACCGGCCCCGGCCTGCCGCCCGGCCTGCCGCATATTTCGCTGGCCCGCGCCGCCAGCCTGCCGCGCGACCGCTGGCGGGTCTGGCACGCCCGGCGCAATACCGAGATGGCGCTGGGGCTGATCCTGCGGCATGTGCTGCAGCGGCGCTATCGGCTGCTCTTCACCTCGGCCGCGCAGCGGCGGCATACCGGCTTTACCCGCTGGCTGATCCGTCGCCAGGACGCGCTGATCGCGACCTCGCCCCAGGCCGCCAGCTATCTGGAACGTCCCGCTACCGTGATCCTGCATGGCGTGGACCTGTCGGTCTTTCACCCCGCATCCGACCGCGCGGCGCTGCGGGCAGAACTGGGCTTTGCCCCGGACGACATCGTCATCGGCTGCTTCGGCCGCATCCGGGCGCAAAAAGGCATCGACCTGCTGGTCGAGGCGGCGCTGCGGCTGTTTCCCTCGCGCCCGCGGGCCCGGCTGATCCTGTCGGGCCGCATCACCGCCGACAACCAGGCATTCGCCGACGCCCTGAAGGCCCGGATCGAGGCCGCCGGCCTGTCCGACCGCATCCGCTTCCTTGGCGAAGTGCCCTGGGAGCAGGTGGTGCGCAACTATCAGGCCATCGACCTTTTCGCGGCCCCGGCCCGCTGGGAAGGGTTCGGCCTGACCCCGCTGGAGGCCGCGGCCTGCGGCGTGCCGACCGTCGCCGCCCGTGTCGGCGCCTACGAGACGCTGATCCGCGACGGCGAGACCGGCAGCCTGGTCCCGCGCGAGGATGCCGAGGCACTGGCCGCGGCGCTGGCGCGCTGGCTGGACGACGATGCCGCGCGGCAGGCGGCGGGGCAGGCGGCCCGCGCCCATGTCGAGGCCAACCACGCCATCGAGACCGAGGCCCGCGCCATCACCGAGGTCTATCGCAGGCTGCTTTCGTGAACCGGCTGGGCTTCCTGGTCGCCCGCACCCTGCGGGACGAATCCGCGCTGCAACGCCTCTCGGCGCCGCAATCCGCGGTTCTGGACGATCTGGCCGGCATGCGCGTCGCGCTGGTCGGCAATGCCCGCGCGCTGGCCGAGACCGATCACGGCGCGCGGATCGACGCGGCCGACCTGGTGATCCGCATCAACCGCGCGCCGATGCCCTCGGCCGAAAGCCATGGCGGACGCACCGACTGGCTGGCGCTGGCCGTGCGGCTTTCGCAGGCCGACCGCGCCCGCATCGCGCCGGATCGCATCCTGTGGATGTCGCCCAAGCGCAAGCGGCTGGACTGGCGGACCGTGACCAGCCCCGGCTTCTACCTGCACCCGCTGGCGGATTACCGGGCGCTGATGGCCCGGCTGGGCGCCCCGCCCACCACCGGCGCCATGATGATCGACCTGATCGCGCGGTCGAAAATGGCACGGCTCGACCTTTACGGCTTCGATTTCTTCGCCTCGCTCTCGCTTTCCGGCCGGCGGACCGCCGAGCAGGTTCCCCATGATTTCCAAGGGGAATCCGCATGGGTGCGGGAAATCATGCTGGCAGATCGCCGGATATTCCGGCATTAAGCCGAAATTCTGCCAGATCAGCAGGCGTTTTGACGAAATCTCGCTTTCCCTTTTCCGCGATACCCCCTATATCGCGGCGTCCTTTGTTGAAGGAGACCCCAATGGGCTACAAGGTCGTTGTCGCCGGCGCCACGGGGAACGTGGGCCGTGAAATGCTGAACATCCTGGCCGAGCGCCAGTTTCCTGCTGATGAGGTTGTCGCTCTGGCTTCGCGCCGGAGCATTGGCACCGAGGTCAGCTATGGCGACAAGACCCTGAAATGCAAGGACATCGAGGGGTTCGACTTCACCGGCTACGACATCGCGCTGTTTGCCATCGGCTCGGACGCGACCAAGACCTATGCGCCGATCGCCGCCTCGCAGGGCTGCGTGGTGATCGACAACTCGTCGCTTTACCGCTATGACCCCGAGATCCCGCTGGTCGTGCCGGAAGTGAACCCCGACGCGGTCGAGGATTACCGCAACAAGATGATCATCGCCAATCCCAACTGCTCGACCGCGCAGATGGTGGTGGCGCTGAAGCCGCTGCATGACCGGGCGCGGATCAAGCGCGTCGTCGTCTCGACCTACCAGTCGGTCTCGGGCGCCGGCAAAGAGGGCATGGACGAGCTGTGGAACCAGACCAAGGGCGTCTATGTCCCGGGTCAGGAGGTCGAGCCGAAAAAGTTCCAGAAGCAGATCGCCTTCAACGTGATCCCGCAGATCGACGTGTTCATGGACAGCGGCGACACCAAGGAAGAATGGAAGATGGTGGTCGAGACCAAGAAGATCGTTGATCCGGCGATCAAGGTCACGGCGACCTGCGTGCGCGTGCCGGTCTTCGTCGGCCATTCGGAATCGGTGAATATCGAGTTCGAGGATTTCCTGGACGAGGACGAGGCCCGCGACATCCTGCGCGAGGCGCCGGGCGTGCTGGTCATCGACAAGCGCGAGCCGGGCGGCTACTCGACCCCGGTGGAATGCGTGGGCGATTTCGCCACCTTCGTCAGCCGCATCCGCCAAGACGTGACGGTGGAAAACGGCCTGAACATGTGGATCGTCAGCGACAACCTGCGCAAGGGCGCGGCGCTGAACGCGGTGCAAATCGCCGAGCTGCTGGGCAATCGCTGCCTGAAGAAGGGCTGATCCGATAGGGAGTATGCAAGGGCGCCCCCGCGGGTTTCGCGGGGGCGCCCTCTTGCATTTCGGCGCCCCCTCGCAGAGCTTGGCCGGGTCATGCCAAGGGGGGTCCGATGCGCCATCTGCTGATTTCCACCGCCATCCTGCTGGCCGGCCCCGCCCTGGCCGACCGGATCGAGACAACGGCCCGCGTCACCGAGGTCACCGTCTATCCCTGGGGCGCCGGCGTCACCCGCGAGGCCGACCTGGACCTGCCCGCCGGCGCGCATGAGCTGGTGATCCCCGGCATGCCCGCGGGTCTCGACCCCGCCAGCCTGCGCATTTCGGCCGAGGGCGCGGTGATCGGCGCAACCGGCTTCCAGCAGGAACGCGCCCTGCCGGAAACCCCGGCGAAATCCCCCGAACTGCGCGCCGCCGAGGACGAGGTCCGCCGCCTGAAGGCCGCGCTGGCCGAGCGCGATGCCGGCGTGGCCGAGATCAAGGCACGGGCCGAGGCGGCCGAGGACAGCATCGCGTTCCTGATGAAGCTGGCCGAATCCGACGCCGCCAGCACCACCGACATCGCCGCCCTGACCCGCATGGTGGGCGAGCAGTTGCTGCAAGCGCGCCGGACCGCCATCCGCGCCAGGCTCGAGGCCGAGGCCGCCGATGCGGGGCGCGAGGAACTGGCCGAGGAGCTGGCCCGCGCCGAGGCCCGGCTCGAGGCGCTGCGCGGCCCGGATGCGAATCGCGGCGCGCTGGTGATCGCCGTGCAGGGGCAGGGCCAGCCGGCCCGCATCCGCATCACCAGCCTGACCGGCGCGGCGAGCTGGAGGCCGGTCTACGACCTCACCCTGCAGCGCAAGGAGGGCAGGCTGCGGCTGGATCGCGGCTTGCTGGTGCGGCAGGATACCGGCGAGGACTGGCGCGGCGTGCATCTGGTCCTGTCCACCGCCCGGCCGATGGACCAGTCGGCGCCCAGCGAGTTGCAGCCGGATTTCCCGCGCATCGGCGACCCCGAGGCCAAGCTTTACAGCCGCTCGGCCGCGCCCATGGCCGAAGCCGCCATGGATTCGATGGAACGCGTCGCCGCCGCGCCGGCGCCCGTGGCCGGCGCGGCCCTGACCGGCCTGATGGGCGAAACCGTGGTCTATGACTATCCGACGCCGGTGGATATGCGCACCGGCGCCGATGCGCTGCGCCTGCCGCTGGATCGGCACGAACTGGCGCCCGAGATCGTCGCCGAGGCGGTGCCGCGACGCGACGACACCGCCTATCTGGTGGCGGATACGGTGAACTCCACCGGGGCGGTGATCCTGCCGGGCGACGCGAGCTTCTATGCCGATGGCGCCATGGTCGGGCGCGGCGCGCTGGACCTGACCGCCGCCGGGGACGACATGAAGCTGGGTTTCGGCCCGCTGACCGGCATCCAGCTGGAACGCCGCGTCCCCGACGAGATCGAGGGTAATCGCGGGCTGATCTCGAAATCCTCGGAGCGGCGGGAAACCGCGATCCTGATGGTGCGCAACCTGACGGGCGAAGAATGGCCGCTGCGGGTGATCGACCGCGTGCCGGTCTCGACCCAGGAAAACCTGCGCATCGACTGGTCCGCCGATCCCAACCCCGACGAAACCGACCCGGACGGCAAGCGCGGGCTCCTGGTCTGGAACGGCCGGATCGGCGCGGGGGAGGAGCGCAACATCACCCTGACCACCACGATGCGCTGGCCCGAGGGGCAGGTGCTGATCGGCGGCGACTAGGCGCCTTGCCCGCCGGCAGGGGCAGCGAAGGCTGTTCAGACCCTTCACGCTTTCGGTCGACGGGTCGATGATGCGCAGCCCGGCGGGGATCGGGATCGCCGGCGACGATGCCATAGCCCCTATCGCCGCGCCGGTGCCGGGCGATGGCGACATCCTGCAGGGCGGCGGCCGGCGCATCTTGGCCCAAGCCGGCCTGCCCCGATGACGCCCGCCATGATTGCCCCCGCGACGCGGCGAGGATGTCGGGGGCGCGATGCGACGGCTGCCTGCGCGCCTTACAGCGCCAGTTCGCCCCGCTCCAGCGCCTCGGCCAGCCGGTCCACGGCTTCGGCCAGCCGCTCGTCGACCAGGTGCAGATAGCGTGTCCAGTCCGAGAGCTGCGCCAGTTCCTCGGCCCCGTCCGAAATGCCGCGCAACCCGATCATCGGCAGGCCGTAACGCTGGCAGGCGCGCAGCACCGCAAAGCTTTCCATATCGACCATATCGGCGGCAATGGCGTCATAGGCGGCACCGCTGACGATGCTGGCCCCGGTCGCCAGGCTGGCCGAGGCGAGGCCGGGGATCTGCAAGGGCAAATCCACGCGCACCGGCAGGCCCGAAAGCGGCGTCTCGCCCCTGGCGAAACCCAGGGCCGAGGCATCCATGTCGCGATATTCCAGCGAGGCGACCTGGTAGACGCCCAGCTGCGCAAGCCGGCGCGAACCGGCAGAGCCCAGCGAGACCACCAGATCCGGCAACGCGCCCCGCGCCTCCAGGCCCGAGAGCGCCGCGGTCAGCGCCACCGCCGCCTCGACCGGGCCGACGCCGGTCATCAGCGGCGAGATCCGCGCCCGCAGCTGCGGGCCGTATTCGGCATCCACGGCCATGACGAACAGCACCCGCCGCCCGGCCAGAAGATCGGGCCCCGCAGTCACCGCCGTTCCCCCGCATTCGCCATCCGCCCGCTTGCCGCCATGACCCCTCTCCGACAGGTTTCGGCCAAAGAAGCGCAGCCGCGCCCGCGGGGCAAGACCCGATCAGCCGGTCAGGGCGCGCTGCATCGCCGTATTTCCGGCCGGCTCGGGCTTCTCGGCCGCGCCGGGCAGTTCGCGCCCGACCGGCAGGCTGGGCACCGGGGCGGCAAAGCTGAGCAGCAGGCGGGCGCCGGACAGTCCGCGCAGCCCCCAGGACAACAGCCCGCCCGCCGGCCCGGCCATGGCGCCGCGCAGCGGTTCCTCCGGCAGCGCCGCGTTCAGCGCCTCGCGCAGGGCGACCAGGCCGGGGCTGGCACCGCAGGCCTGGGTCCAGACCTGGACATGGCCCTCCAGCGTGCCGGGGGCGGCGGCGCCCCAAAGCTCGGCATAGCGGCGGTTCGAGATCAGCAGCTCGCCATTGGCGGCAAAGACCGCCACCGCATCCTCAAGCGCGTCCAGCACCTCGGCGCCCAGCGACAGGTCGGCACGGAACTTGCGGGTCAGCGAGATTTCCGAGGTGATGTCCTCGAACAGGAAGGCCACCGCGCCGTCGGGATGCGGCCGGCCGGTCACGCGATAGGTCTGCCCGCCGGGCAGCGACCACATCTCGACATGGTGCCCCGAGGAGGCCGCGGCCTCCAGCGTGCTCATCTGGTTGCGCCAGCTGCGATAGTCCTTGGGCTCGGGCACCATCCGCGCCTCGCGCAACCGGTCCAGGAAGGCGTAAAGCGTCGGCCGCGCGGTCAGGAAGCCGGTGGCAAGCCCGGTCAGGTCGATCAGCGCCGGGTTGAACAGCTGCAGGTTGCGCTCGCGGTCAAAGATCGCCAGCCCGATGGGCAGGTCGGCAAAGGTCTTGGTCAGGGTCTGGACGAATTCGCGCAGCGAGCGTTCGGCCCGCACCGCCGCATCGGCGGGCAGGGCGATGGCGACGGTCTGCCCGCCGATCTCGTGCAGGTGGCAATCATACCAGCGGCTCTGCCCGTCATGTTCGATCTGCATCCGCCGCGCCCCGCCGGGAGCGGCAGGCTGGGCCGGCCGGGCCGCGAGGTCGATGATCCGCGGCAGGGGCCAGACCGTCTGTCCCTGGGCCTTGGCCTCGGCCAGGTTCAGATAGGCGGAATTGGCCCAGGTGACCTGGCCCTGCACATCCTGCCGCCAGGCCAGCATCGGCGAATGGTCCATGGCGCTGCGCAGGATTTCCAGCTCCTGCTCCATGGCATGCAGGGACAGCGAATCGACCAGGATGCCGGCATCCTCGGCCGCCGGGTCGGCAAGCGTCAGCCGCAGCAGCCCCTCGCCCAGATCCTCGGCCAGAAGCCGCAGCGGGCTGTGGCCTCCGCGCTCTTGCAATTCGACCCGCGCGGCTCCGCCCAGGTCGGGCAGCAGCGCACCGAACTCCGGCAGGCGCATGCCCAGCCATGCGCTGAGCCGTTGCCATTCGCTGTCGCCCGGCAGGCTGGCCAGCAGGGTGCGCGCCGGCGCGGTCGCATCGACCAGCGTCCCGTTGCGGAACAGGAAGGCGATGGGTTCAAGCGCGCGCTCCAATCCGCGCGCCGCCGGCGCTGCGGCAAGACGCCGGTCCGCCAGGCGCAGCGCCGCCAGCGCCAGCAGGATCGCCAGCCCCGCCGCCGCAAAGGCGATAAGGAATTGCGCAACCATCGAAGCATCCCCGAACGATACAGCCAGATACAACTATAACGGGATGTTTTAAGAAGTGGTTAACGCAACCGGGGATCAGGCCAGAATCTCGGGGTTGGGCCCCAGGGCGGCGCGATTGCCGGTCTCGATCATGTCGCGCGGCCATGTCACCAGGATCTCGGCGCCGCCCTTGGCGCCATTGGCAAAGCGCAGCCGCGCGCCCGAGCGTTCCAACAGCGCCTTGGCGATGAACAGGCCCAGCCCCATGCCTTCGTAGCTGCGGCCATCCTCGGCCCGCGGGCGGGTGGTCAGGAAGGGGCTGCCGATGCGCGGCAGCAGCGCGGGCGGAAAGCCCGGCCCGTCATCGGCGATCCGCACCCACAGGTCGCGGCGGTCCGCGCCGGTTTCGATGGTCACGCGCCGGGCGGCGAAATCGACGGCATTCTGGATCAGGTTGCGCAGCCCGTGGATCACCGCGGCGTCGCGCTGGACGATCAGCGGCTCGGGTGCGGGCTGGACCACGATCTCGGCGCCGCGGCCATGATGCGGGGCGGCGGCCTCGGCCAGCACCTCGGTCAGCGGGGCCGAGCGGATCAGCAGGTCGTCTCGCCCGGCGCTGCCCATGGATTTCAGGATGTCGCGGCAGCGGTCGGCGGATTGGCGCAGCAGGGCGACATCCTCGGCCAGATCCTCGCGTTCGGGCAGGGCCTCGGCCAGCTCGTCGGCCAGCTCGGCGCCGACCAGCTTGATCGTGGCCAGCGGCGTGCCCAGCTCATGCGCGGCGGCGGCGACCACCCCGCCCAGATGTTGCAGCCTTTGTTCGCGCTCAAGCGCAAGGCGGGCGGCGAACAGCGCGTCCGAGGTGGCATTGACCTGGGCCGCCACCAGCCGGGCATAGCCGGCAAAGAACACCGCGCCGATCACGATGGCGAACCAATGCCCGACCAGCAGCGGCTCGCGCAGCGCCACCAGCCCCTCCGGGCCGAAGGTCAGCGGCTGCGCACAGATCGCCGACAGCGTGACCATCAGGAAGGTGGCGGCCCCCAGCGCCAGCAGCTGCCGCGGCGGCAGGGCGGTGGCCGCGACCGTCACCGGCGCCAGCAAAAGCAGCGCGAAGGGATTGGCAAGCCCGCCGGTCAGCGCCAGCAGCGCCGCCACCTGCCCCAGGTCGAAGCCCAGCTGCCAGGCCGCCTCGTGGGCCGAGATGCGCCGGTCCGGCCGCGTCGTCAGCGCCAGGTTCAGCGCCACCGCCAGGCCGATCACCGCCAGCACCGCCGCCAGCGGGAAATCCGCCCCGATCGCCAGCGCCGCGCCCACGGCGGCCAGCTGGCCGGTGATCGCCACCCAGCGCAGCAGGATCAGGGTGCGCAGGCGGATCGGCTCGGGCGCGGGCTGGCCGGGCAGCGGGTGGATGCGGCGGAAAACAAGACCGAAGGGCACGCGGGGGTCTTTCTGATGGGGACGGGCTTTGGCATTGATACCCATGGCCGGATGGGCGATCAATGCGTCCAAGCGGACGGAGACGCGCCTGATGGGCAAAGACGGAACGATCCTGATCCTCGGCAGCCTGGCCGCAGTCCTGGTGCTGGTGACGGGCGGGCTGTGGCTGTCGCGCGGCGGGGCCGATCCCTTTGCCCCCTGCCGCCAGAGCGGCGTCCAGAGCGGGCTGGACAGCCTGGGCGCGCCTTTCGAGTTGACCGATCAGGACGGGCGGCGGGTCAGCGACCGGCAGGTGCTGGCGCAGCCGGCGCTGGTTTATTTCGGCTATACCTATTGCCCGGATGTCTGCCCCCTGGACAGCGCCCGCAATGCCGAGGCCGTGGCGATGCTGGAGGAACGGGGCATAATGGTCACGCCGGTCTTCATTTCCGTGGATCCCAAACGCGACACCCCCGAGGTTCTGGGCGATTTTGCCGAAACCATGCATGAACGCATGATCGGATTGACCGGAACCCCGGCCGAGATCGATGCGGTCGCGAAAGCCTGGCGCAACTATTACAAGGTGAATGACCAGGAGGATCCGCAGAACTATCTGGTGGATCACATGACCAATACCTATCTTGTGATTCCCGGTATCGGCACTGTCGAACTCTTCGGCCGCGAGCTTTCCGCGCAGAAACTGGCGGAACGCACCGCCTGTTTCATTGACGCAGCGTCAGGCAACGGGGTTTGACCGACTGGACAAAACACTCTAATCAACAGTGAACTTTCAAGGGCAAGTGAATATGGCAGAGGATTACCAAATCGGTCCCGACCCCAGCCTGCTTCTGGTCGACGACGACGAGATCTTTCTGAACCGTTTGGCCCGTGCGATGGAAAAACGCGGTTTCTCGGTCGCCCGCGCCGTCTCGGTCGCCGAGGCGCGGACGGCGGTGGCCGAACACCCGCCGGCCTATGCGGTGGTCGATCTGCGGCTTGAGGATGGCAACGGGCTTGATGTGGTGGATGCCCTGCGCGAGGCGCGCGCGGATGCCCGGATCGTCGTGCTGACCGGCTATGGCGCCATCGCGACGGCGGTGGCTGCGGTCAAGATGGGGGCGACGGATTACCTGTCGAAACCCGCGGATGCCGACGACGTGACCCACGCGCTCCTGGCGCGGGGCGAGACCTTGCCCCCTCCGCCCGAAACGCCGATGTCGGCCGACCGGGTACGCTGGGAACATATCCAGCGCGTCTATGAGCAATGCGACCGCAATGTCAGTGAAACGGCGCGCCGCCTGCATATGCACAGGCGGACTCTCCAGCGGATTTTGGCCAAACGCAGCCCGCGTTAATAATCCGGTTCTCAAAAAAGATTGCAATCCATATTGGAATGCAAATAGTGAGAATACATACTGCCAAAACCAGGGATAACGATATGAGCATTGATCTGGACGCAATGTCCTTGCGGGAACTTCGGGATCTGCGCAACAAGCTCGACCGCGCCATTTCCACCTTCGAGGATCGTCGCAAGCGCGAGGCGCTGGCGGCTGCCGAAAGTGCGGCGCGCGAATATGGCTTCAACCTTGCCGATCTGACCGTCGCCAAGCAGGCGCGCGGCAAGGTGGCGCCGAAATACGCCAATCCTGCCGATCCCTCGCAGACCTGGACCGGCCGCGGCCGCAAGCCGCGCTGGGTGCAAGAGGCACTGGATGCCGGCAAGAAACTGGACGCCATGGAAATCTGAACCCAAAGCCCCGTATCCCGGATGCGGGGCTTTTTCCATCGCGATCACGGCTTGCGGTCGATTTCCGCAATAAGTTCGGAAAAGCGCGATAAAAACGCATTGCGCGTTTCCAGGGGCCGGCGCAGGCGTATTTCCAGCCCCTGCAGCAATTCGGGCCGCGGCGCAGGAAACAGGCGATCCGCCTCGGCCCTGGAAAACCCGGCGATCTGCACGGCCTCCAGCCAGGCCGAGATCCGGTCGGCCCGCTTGATCGCGCGCTTGACCGCCGCCGGCAATTGCGCGGGCAGGCCGAAGCGGCGGTGGATCGCCGCCGCCAGCCGCGCATCCATTTCCCCGTATTCCCGCCCAAGCGCCGCCTTCACCGGAGAGATCATGTCGCCAATGACATATTCCGGCGCGTCGTGCAGCAGCGCCGCCAGCCGCCAGCGCGGCGCGCAATCGGGGTTGCTGCGGGCGTGGATCTCCTCGACCAGCAGCGAATGCTCGGCCACGCTATAGGCCCAGTCGCCGCGGGTCTGGCCGTTCCAGCGCGCGACGAAGGCCAGCCCATGGGCGATGTCGCCGATCTCGACATCCATCGGCGTCGGGTCCAGAAGATCCAGCCTGCGCCCCGACAGCATCCTCTGCCAGGCCCGTTTCGCGCCTTTCGCCATGCCGCTCTCCGTCTTGTGCCGCGCGAAACTAGCGCCATCCCGGCGGCCGCGCCAGCACCGCACGGGCGACAGTGCCGGGCAAGCGAAAGGCCCGCGGCCGGGGGACCGCGGGCCGAAACCGGCCTGCCTCACGCAGAAGTGATCGGCTCAGGACAGCGGCTGGTCGGCCGGCCGCTGGGCCTGCGCCCGGCGCGCGATCTCCTGGCGGTACAGCGCCACGAAATCCACCGGGTCCATGTTGAAGGGCGGGAAGCCGCCGTCGCGGGTCATGTCCGACACGATGCGCCGCACGAAGGGGAACATCATGCGCGGGCATTCGATCATCAGGAAGGGGTGCAGCTGGTCTTCGGGCACGCCCTCGACATGGAAGATGCCGCCGTAATCCAGCTCGCACAGGAACAGGGGGGCCTTGTCGGCGGCGTTCGCGGATTGCACGCGGAACTTGCTGATCACCTCGTATTGGTGCTCGGTCGGGCGCTTGCGGGCATCCAGGCTGACCTGCACGCTGATTTCCGGCTGCACCTCGCCCGAGGGCAGGCCCTTTTGCGCCACCGCGTTCTCAAAGGACAGGTCGCGGATATATTGCGTCAGGATCTGCATCCGTACGGCCGGCTGCGCGGCGTTCTGGGCCTCGGGCGCGGCTGCGTCGCTGTTATTCTCGTCGCTCATGGAAATCTCCTCGGATCTGAGGGGGTTCTAGCACCCCGCCGCCCGGCGCTCAATGCCGGGTCCAGCCGGAATTGCCGCGCCGAGGAGGCGTCGTGTCGCCCTGGTCCGTCAGCCCTTCGCGCACCGGGCCGGGCGGGTCGTCCTGCACCGAATATTCGCCGTCGATCACCCCGTCCTCGCCTTGGCGCCAGCCCGGACCGCGGCGAAAGCCCGCCGGATCGGCGCCGAAATCGCCCTCGGCACCATAGCTTTGGCGATAGCTGAAGCCGGTGCCCGTCACCCGCATGCGCGAGGCCATCTGCCGCAGGATCAGGCCGCGCACCGCCGGGATCAGCAGCAACAGGCCCAGCGTGCTGGTGAACAGGCCCGGCACCACCATCAGCAGCCCGGCGATCATCACCAGCGCGCCATGCGCCATCGGCCGGCCGGGATCGCGAAAATCCTGCATGGCGCGCTGCACGTCCAGCGCCGCCCGCGCACCCTGGTGGCGCATCACCGCAACGCCGGCCACGGCCGAGGCCAGGACCAGCGCGATGGTGGGCAAAACGCCGATCGCGCCCCCCACCTGGATGAACAGCGCGATCTCGACGATCGGCAGGATCACGAAGGGCAACAACAGCCACATAACGCCTTTTTCCTCCGGCACTTCTATTTCCGGCACCCAAACTGGACTTGGGCCGGTCCCCACCCTACATAAGCATGCGAAAGCGCCGTTACAAAGCTCGTTAGGTCCGTTGATGTCCAACCCCCTGCTGCAACTGCTCGTCCTCGCTGCGATCGCCGTGTTCCTGATCCTGCGCCTGCGCGGGGTTCTTGGCACCCGCGACGGCTTCGAATCGCCGCGCCTCCCCGAGGAGCCGGTGCAGCGCCGCCGCTTCGACGTGATCGACGGCACCGCCGAGGCGGGCGACAGCGACATCGCCGACCATGCCGAACCGGGCAGCCCCGCCGCCAAGGCCCTGGCCGAGATGAAGCGGGTCGAGCCGGATTTCGCCGTGGGCCCGTTCCTGTCCGGCGCGAAATCCGCCTATGAGATGATCCTGATGGCCTTCGAGCGCGGCGACCTGTCCGAGGTGCGCGGCTTCCTGGCGCCGCCGGTGGCCGAGGCCTTCGAATCGGTGATCGAGGATCGCAAGGCCCGCAACCTGACCACCGAGGCGCAGTTCCTGGGCACGCGCGAGACCACGCTGGCCGGCGCCGAGTTCACCCCGGCGACCGGCATGGCCGAACTTTCGGTGCGCTTCGTCGGCGAGATGATCATCGCCACCCGCGACGCTGACGGCAACGTGGTCGAGGGCGATCCCAAGGCCGCCCGCAAGCAGCGCGACACCTGGACCTTCGCCCGCCGCATGGGTCAGGACGACCCGAACTGGCAGCTGGTCGCCACGGCCTGAACCATGGCACGGCGGCGGGGACTCTCGGCCGAGGACAAGGCCCTGTGGTCCCGCGTCGCCGCGACCGCGGTGCCGATGCACCCGGCCCGCAAGCAGGCCGAGCCCGCGCCTGCGCCCCAGCCGCTGAAAAAGCCGCCCGCCATGCCGCAGGCCGCGCCCCTGCCCTTGGCCGGGCTGCGCATCGGCGGGCAGCCCGGCTCGGGCTCGACCCGCCTGGACCTGTCTCCGCCCCCGCGCGAGGCGCTGCATGCCCAGCCCCTGCGCATGGACCACAAGACGCATCGCCAGATGACGCGCGGCAAGCTGGCGCCCGAGGCGCGCATCGACCTGCACGGCATGACCCTAGCCGTGGCCCAGCCGGTGCTGACCCGCTTCATCCTGCAAGCCAAGGCCGAGGGGCGGCGGCTGGTGCTGGTCATCACCGGCAAGGGACGCGAGGGCGGGCCCGACGCGCCGCTGCCGGTCCGGTCCGGCGCGCTGCGCCACAACGTGCCGCATTGGCTGCACATGCCGCCCCTGAACGCCGTGGTGCTGCAGGTCCGCCCCGCACATCGCCGCCATGGCGGCGAGGGCGCCTATTACGTCTACCTGCGCCGCTAGAAGGCCGGCGAGATCACGATCTGCGCCGCCCGCTCGGCATGCAGGGCCGCGCGGGTCAGCGGCCCGACCCCGCCGCCCACATCCGAGGAAAACACGCTGTTCAGCTCCTGCGCCTGCGACAGGATGCGCAAGAGCGCCGGCGAGGTCGCCACGTTGAAATGCCCGTCCCCGGTCGAGAAGGCGCCGACATCGACCAGCATCACCGGCAGGTCCGCCACCGGCCCGGCATCGGTCAGGCTGCCCAGCCGCACCGGCTCGGCCGAGATCAGCGCCGACAGGTTCAGCGCCCGGTCCCGCCCCGATGTGAAGATGACGAAGGGCTGCGGCAGCCTGCCGATGGCCCGGACCTGGGTGCGAAACACGCCCACGTCGATGTCGGGCGACAGCAGCACCACCGCGCCGATCCGGTCCAGGGTGCGGCGCTCGCCGGCGATGGCCATCTGGCGCAGGCTTTCCATCAGCAGCAGCGCGCCCATGGAATGCGCGACCAGGATCGCCCTGCCGCCCCCCGCCTGCGCGGCGATCTCGATGCTGCGCGCCAGCCCGTCGCGGGAATAGAGCACGCTGTCGCGATCCGCGGCATAGGCCAGCGGCTGCCCGCGCGACGGCCACGAGAAATGCAGCGGCACGCCGGGCAGGCGCAGGTCGCGCTCGATCTGGGCAAAGCGATACAAGCCCTCGGCGAAGGTGTTGTTATAGCCATGCACGAACAGCACCACGTCACGGTCGCCCGGCGGGCGGGCGGCAATGGCGCGGCGCAGCTCGGCCTGGAAATCCTCGGGCCGGGCGAAGCGGGCATAGTCCGAGACCAGGAAATCCCGCTGCGGATCGGGTGCCGCGCCCTGGCGGGGATAGGTGATGGTGCCGGGCCGCCGCTCGGGCGGGACCGAGACATCGACGCGGCCGAAGCTGACCCCCTCCTGCCGGCTGCCCGCGGGGGTGCGGTTGGTGGCGATATAGATGCGCTCGACATGGCCAAGCCGCGCCGCCTCGGGGGCGATGGTGATCTCGCCCCGCGGCGCGCAGGCCGCCAGCAGCAGCAACAGCGAAACAAGGATCCGCGCCGGCATGTCCCCCGCCCCTTCGTCTTGCGGGCGACAATGCCACCGCGGCAGGCGCGGGAAAAGCCCTCAGCCGTAATTCGCCTTGGGCCCCGCGAACCACCAGATGATGAAGCCCAGGATCGGCAGGATCGCCACCAGCGCGATCCAGATCAGCTTGGTGGTCATGGTCTCGTTGGTGTTGATGATCGAGGCGATGGCCCAGACATCCAGCACGAAGATGATGATGCCGAAAAGATAGTTCATGCGCGTCCCCCGCCGTTGCGTCATTCCACAACGGCGGGAAGGCGGCGGGGTTCCCTACAGCACATAGCGCGACAGGTCGGTCGAGCGCGCCAGGTCGCCCAGGTGCTTCTCGACAAAGGCCCCGTCCACCACCACCGTCTCGCCAGAACGGTCCGGCGCGCTGAAGGACAGCTCCTCGAACACCCGCTCCATCACCGTGTAAAGCCGCCGCGCGCCGATATTCTCGACCGAGCCGTTCACCTCGGCCGCGATGCGCGCCAAGGCCCGGATGCCGTCCTCGGTGAACTGGACCATCACCCCCTCGGTCGCCATCAGCGCGGTATATTGCCGGGTCAGAGCGTTGTCTGTCTCGGTCAGGATGCGGACGAAGTCCTCTTCGGTCAGCGCGCGCAGTTCGACCCGGATCGGCAGCCGGCCCTGCAATTCCGGCAAGAGGTCCGATGGCTTGGCGATGTGGAACGCGCCCGAGGCGATGAACAGGATATGATCGGTCCTGACCGGTCCGTATTTCGTGGAAACCGTGGTGCCCTCGATCAGCGGCAAGAGGTCGCGCTGCACCCCCTCGCGCGAGACATCGCCGCCGCGGGCGTCGGTCCGCGCGGCCACCTTGTCGATCTCGTCGATGAAGACGATGCCGTTTTCCTGCACCGCCTCCAGCGCGGCAGCCTTGACGGCCTCGTCGTCCAGAAGCTTGTCGGCCTCCTCGGCGATCAGCAGCTCATAGCTTTCCGCCACCGTCACCTTGCGCCGCACCCGGCGGCCGCCAAAGGCCTTCATCAGCCCCGACAGGTCCATCATGCCGCCCATGGCGCCGGGCTGGCCGGGGATCTCCATCATGCCGAGCGGATTGGAATTGTCCTGCACCTCCAGCTCGATCACCGTGTCGTCCAGCTCGCCGCGCTTGAGCTTGTCGCGGAACATCTCGCGGGTCTGCTCGCGCGCGCCCTCGCCGGCCAGGGCGGCGACCACGCGGTCCTCGGCCGATTTATGCGCCCGCGCCTTGACCTCCTCGCGCATGCGCTCGCGGGTCTCGATGACGGCGGCATCGGCCAGGTCGCGGATGATCTGCTCGACGTCGCGGCCGACATAGCCGACCTCGGTGAACTTGGTGGCCTCGACCTTCAGGAAGGGCGCGCGGGCCAGCCTGGCCAGGCGCCGGCTGATCTCGGTCTTGCCGACGCCGGTGGGGCCGATCATCAGGATGTTCTTGGGATAGACCTCGTCGCGCAGGTCGTCGCCCAGCTGCCGGCGCCGCCAGCGGTTGCGCAAGGCCACGGCCACGGCGCGCTTGGCATCCCTTTGCCCGATGATGAAGCGATCCAGTTCGGACACGATTTCGCGCGGGGTCAGGTCGGACATTCGGGGCTCCTGTCTCATTCCGGCATCACTTAAAGCCGGCTCGCCGGTGTTTCAACCAAGCCGCCGGCAAGGACCGCAAACCGCGACGGAACGCACGCCATCCCGGCTTTCTCCGTTTTCCAAATACTCCCGGGGGACGCCCTGCAAGGGCGGGGGGCAGAGCCCCCTTTACCCCAGAATCTCGACGGTCAGATTGCCGTTGGTATAGACGCAGATATCCGCCGCGATCGCCATGGCCTTGCGCGCCACCGCCTCGGCGTCCAGGTCGCTCTCCATCAGCCCGCGCGCCGCGGCCAGGGCGAAATTGCCGCCCGAGCCGATGGCGGCCACGTCATGCTCGGGCTCCAGCACGTCGCCGGCGCCGGTGACGACGAAGATCTCGCGCCCGTCGGTCACGATCAGCATGGCCTCCAGGTTGCGCAGATACTTGTCCATGCGCCAGTCCTTGGCCAGATCGACGCAGGCCCGCGCCAACTGGCCGGGCGCCGCCTCCAGCTTCTTCTCCAGCCGTTCCAGCAGGGTGAAGGCATCGGCGGTCGAGCCGGCAAAGCCCACCACCACGTCATGCCCGCCGGGGCTCAGCCGGCGCACCTTGCGCGCCGTGCCCTTCATCACCGTCTGGCCGACGCTGACCTGGCCGTCCCCGGCGACGACCACGCGGCCGCCGCGCCGAACCGCCAGGATGGTGGTGCCGTGCCAGCCGGGAAATTTGTCTTCGGACATGCCTCTCTCCGATCTCTCGCCTGTCGCGTCAGATATGGGCCGGGTGCGGCTTTCGCAACCCGCCCCTTCCGCCGCGCCGTCCCAGCCGCTAGCGTGCCGGCCATGACCCATGCCCCCGTCCTGCGCGTCTACCTGGAAGGCTCGATGCTGGAAACCGCGCGCGCGGGCAGCTTCAATTTCCTGACCGTGCTGCGCCGGGCGGTCGAGGCCAGGGGCTGGCGCGTCGAATGGCACCAGACCGGCACCTTGGCCCGCATGGCCGCGCCCCTGCGGGACGGCTATGCGCTGTTTCACATGGAGGCGCCGACGCATGCGCGCGCCCTGACCTTTCGCCGCGCCTATCACTATCCGTTCTGGCAGATCGAGCCGGTGCCGCAGCGCTGGCGCTTTGCCGTGGCACAGAGACACTACGACCCCACGGCGGTCGATCCCGAACCGGCCCGCGCGTTTGCCGAGCGGCTGCGCGCCCGCGTCCTGCCCGGTCCGCCGCCCCGGCGCGGCGACACGATCCTGGTGCCGCTGCAAGGCCATATCCGCCGCTGCCGCTCGTTCCAGACCATGAGCCCGGTCGAGATGCTGAAGGCCATCGCCGCCACCGGCCGGCCCACTGTCGCCACGCTGCATCCCAGGGAAAGCTATGACGAGGCCGACCGCGCGGCGCTGGCCGAACTGGCGGCGCGCCACCCGAACCTGCGGATCGGCGGCGACACCGCGCAGCTGCTGCGCGACTGCGCCTTCGTCGCCACGCAGAACAGCGCGGTGGCCTTCGACGGCTACCTGCTGGGCAAGCCGGCGGTGCTGTTCGGGCAGATCGACTTTCACCATATCGGCCTGAACGTCGCCGAGCTGGGCGCAGCGCAAGCCCTGGCGCGCGCCGAAAGCCATGCGCCGGATTTCGACCGCTACCTGTTCTGGTTTCTTCAGCAGAACGCCATCAACGCCACGCTGCCCGATGCCGAGGCGCGGATCCTGGCGGCGATGCGCCGGGGCGGCTGGCCGATCGGCGCCGCCCCCGGCACTTAGGGATCAGATGGATTCGTCGATCCAGGCCTTCAGCGCGGCCTTGGGGGCGGCGCCGATCTTGTTCGACACGACCTGGCCGTCCTTGAACAGGAACAGCGCCGGGATGCCGCGGACGCCAAGCGCGGCGGGGCTTTCCGGGTTCTCGTCCACATTGACCTTCACGATCTTGACGCGGCCCTCGTATTCGGCGGCGAGTTCCTCCAGCGAGGGGCCGATCTGGCGGCAGGGACCGCACCATTCGGCCCAGAAGTCGACCACGACCGGGGTCGGGGACTGGCGGACTTCGCTGTCGAACTCGGCGTCGGAAACGGCTTGGGTATTGGCCATCGGGCTCTCCTGCAATGTGCCGGCCGGGCCGGCAGGGCGTATCCGTCAACAGCTAGGCACCGGGGCGGTTGTGGTCAAGGCCCGCCATCACCCGATCCAGCAAGGCGTCGGGCAGCGCCATCAGGCTGCGCGAGGCGGTCCAGAGCACCGCGACCTCGACCCGCCGCCCCGGCCAGATCAGCCGCAGCGCCGCGCGATAGGCGGCCATCTGGCGCAGGATGCCCAGCGGCACCGCCTCGGGCGCATCCGGCACTTCACGGTTCGACTTGTAGTCCACCGCCAGGATGCGGCCCGGTTCCACCACCAGCCGGTCCACCGCACCGGTCAGGGTGCCGATGCCCGGCAGCGGCGCGGCCAGCGCCACCTCGGACAGCAGCTCGGCTGCGTCGGACAGCGCGAAGACCTGCGCCAGGTCCGGCGCCTCGATCACCGCGCGCGCCTCGGCCAGCAGCGCCGCCAGTTCCTCGGGGCCGGGCAGGCCGCCCTCGGCATCGGCCAGAACGTCGCGGGCCAGGGCGGGCCAACCGGCCGGATCGCGGCCCGGCAGATGCTCCAGCAGCAGATGCAGGCGGGTGCCGAACAGCATCGCCGCCGCCGCATCGCCCTCGCCGGGCGCACCGATCACCTTGGCCCCGCCCAGCGCCGTCGCGGCAACGGGCCGGACCTTTGCGGGGGCGGGCGGCGGCGGGGCGCGCAGCCAGTCCGGCTCGGCCAGCGCGGGCCTTTGCGACAGCACCGGCCGCGGCGCGTCCTCGGGCCAGTCGCCAAAGGACAGCCGCCGGATCTCGCCGCCCCAGGGCGCGGGCAAGCGTGTCTCGGCCAGGTCGGCACGGCCCATGCCGGCCTCGACCATGGCGTGCCAGCTGTCCTCGGCCGCGCCGGTCTCGCCCGCCGCGGCGACGATCAGCCAGCTTTCGGCGCGGGTCAGACCGACATAGAGCAGCCGCTTGCGTTCCTGCAGCTGCCGCTCGGTCTGGAGCGCGGCCAGTTCCTCGACCGGATCGGGCCGCTCGCCCTTGCGGCCGCGCCACAGGGACAGCCCGTCCGGGCCGGGCAGCACCGGCGCCTCGCGCGGGGAGCGGCGCTGCGCGCAGTCGGGCATGATGACGATGGGACTTTCCAGGCCCTTCGAGCCGTGCACGGTCATCACCCGGATCAGCCCCTCGCCATCGCCGGCCGAGCCGGGCTGGCGGCGCACCTCGACATCATCGCCGGTCAGCCAGACCAGGAAGCCGGTCAGCGAGGGCGTCTCCGAGCTTTCATAGGCCAGCGCCTGCGACAAGAGTTCGTCGATGCCGTCCTGCGCCTCGGGGCCCAGCCGGGCGATCAGCCGCTCGCGCCCGCCGTGGCGGATCAGCAGGCGCTGGATCAGGTCATAGGGGCGCATGAAGCCGGTCTGGCCCATCAGGTCGGCCAGCAGCTCGACCGCATGGCGATGCGACGATTCGCGCAGCCGCCGCCACAGGTATTCGCCGCGCCTGCGCCCGGCAGCGAGGCGGTAAAGCTCCTCCTCGGTCAGGCCGAACAGCGGCGAGCGCAGGCAGGCGGCCAGCGACAGGTCGTCCTCGGGCGTGGCCAGCACCGACAAGAGGGCGCGGATATCCTGCACCGCCATCTCTCCGGCCAGCTTCAGCCGGTCGGCGCCGGCGACGGGCAGGTTCGCCGATTTCAGCGCCGCGATGATCTCGGCGAACAGGTCCGAGCGGCGCTGCACCAGGATCAGCACGTCGCCGGCGCGGATGCGGCGCACCGCGCCGGTCTTGGGGTCATGGATCGGCTGGCCCAGCATCTTGCCGATGGCGTCGGCGACGGCGCGGGCCAGTTGCACGGTTTCCGAATTTTCGGCCGGCTGGTCCACCGGATCGGTCCAGTCGCCCGGCTCGGGCTTTTCGGGCTTCGGGATCGCCGGCCACAGGTCCACCCGGCCCGGCATCGCGGTGCGAAAGGCGCGGTGCTGCGGCGGATCGCCCAGGCCGCGCGCCGCATCGCCGGCAAAGACCTGATCGACCAGCGACAGGATCGCGGTCGAGCTGCGGAAGGAATGCCGCAGCTCCAGCACCTGCATGGGATTCTGCACCGCCTCGAAGGCCTGGGCAAAGCCGGTGCGGCGGGCCTCGAACACCGCGATATCGGCACCCTGGAAGGAATAGATCGACTGTTTCGGGTCGCCCACCACGAACAGGCTGCGCGTCTGGTCGCGCGCCCCTTGCCCCGAGGTGAACTCGTCGGTCAGCCGCTCGATCACCTGCCATTGCGCCGGGCTGGTGTCCTGCGCCTCATCGACCAGGATATGGTCGATGCCGCCGTCCAGCCGGAACAGCACCCATTGCGCCATGCTGCTTTCCGACAAGAGCCGCGCGGTGCGGTCGATCAGGTCGTCGAAATCCAGATGGCCATGCGCGGCCTTCTGCGCCCGGTAGCGGGTCAGGAAGGCATGGCCGAAACGATGCAGCGCCAGCGTGCGCTCGGCATGGGCCAGCGCGATGCGGCGCGGGCGGGCGGATTCGACCCGCTCCATCAGGATCGCCAGGTCATCGATCAGTTCCGCGCAGGGGCCGCTGCGCAGCGCCCTGGTCGGGAAGCTGTCGTATTTCGCGGTGAACGGCGCCTTGGCGCCTGCCCCGGTCAGCAGCACGGATTCCAGGATCGCCAGTTCCGCCATGCCCGGCTGCGCCCAGTTGCCGGGCGCCAGCTTCGCCGCCGCCTTCTGGTCGTTCGCGCCGCTTTTCAGCAGATGCGGGATCAGCGCGGCAATGACCGTGGCCCCGTCGGCAAAGCATTCCGCCAGCAGCGCCTGCATGTCCTCGCCCGGCGCCAGCCCGCAGGCGGTCCAGAGCGCATCCCGGTCGGCGGGGGCCTCGAACCCGCGCAGACCGGCGAGGAAAGCGTCGAGTCTTTCGCCGGAATGCAGCGCCAGCAGATCCTCCAGCTCGGGCGCGCGCTCGCGGGCCATGTCCTCGATGATCTCGGCCCGGATCAGCGCCGCGCTGCGGTCGTCGAGCTCGGTGAAGCCATGCGGCACCCCGGCCTCGATCGGGAAGCGGCGCAGGACGCCGGCGCAGAAGCTGTGGATGGTCTGGACCTTGAGGCCGCCCGGCGTCTCGATGGCGCGGGCAAACAGCCGGCGCGCGGCGGGCAGGTCGGGGGCGCCCGCCTCGCCCAGCCGCGCCAGTTCGGCGCGCAGTTCCGCCTCGGGCAGCATGGCCCATTGGCCCAGCCGCGCCAGCAGGCGGTTCTGCATCTCGGTCGCCGCGGCCTTGGTATAGGTCAGGCACAGGATGCGCTCGGGCGCGGTCCCGGCCAAGAGCAGCCGCGCCACCCGGTCGGTCAGCACCCGCGTCTTGCCCGAACCGGCATTGGCCGTCAGCCAGGTCGAGCGATGCGGGTCCGCCGCCCGCACCTGCGCCAGCGTCGCCTCATCCATCATCGCCGAACCTCTGCGGGGCCGCGACCTCGGTCGTGTCCCATTCACCATGCCGCGACAGGTGGTCGTAATCGCTGGCATGGTCGCTGCGTTCCATGGCCAGCCGGGCGGTAAAGCCGCGCTCGCCGTCCAGATAGCGGCGGATCAGGGTGACGAAGCCGGCCCAGCTTTCCTCGGCGAAGCCGGGGCTGAACTCGCGGCTTTCGGTTTTCCCCTCGCCGCCCAGCTGGATATAGCTGATGCCCTCGACCTCGGCCGGTCCCAGCGCCTTGAAGGCGCCGTGCCGGACCATCGCGGCCTCCAGCGGCAATTGCTTGTCGAAATGCGCGATCTGCTTGTCGGTCGGCGGCTTGCCGGACTTGTAGTCATAGACATGCACCCGGCCGTCATGCAGCAGGTCCAGCCGGTCGGGCCGGGCGATCAGGCGGAAATCCAGGCCGGGGACGGCCTCTGCGCCATATTCCTCGACCAGGACGGGCCGGCCGTGCGCCAGCCTTTCGGCCTCGTCCGCCATCAGCCGGTCGGCGATGCCGGCGATCCGCGCCCGCCAGAACAGCCGGGCCGAAGGCCAGGGCACCTCGGCTTCCAGCACCGCGTCGGTAATCGCCAGCAGCCGCGCCTTCATGACCGGCGGCGTCTCGGGCAGATCGGGCAGGCCGCGCAGGAAGCGGTCCATGATGTGATGCAGGACATTGCCGCGCTCGGCCGCGTCGGGTTCGGGGCGCAAGGGGTCCAGCGCCCGCAGGCCCAGCACCCGGCGGGCATAGACAGCATAGGGGTCGCGGATCAGCGTCCTGACCTCGGTCACCGACAGCTCGCGCAGCGCCGGCGGCGGCGGGAGGGGCGAGGGCCGCGGCGCCGGCGCCAGCCGCATGCGCGGCCGGGCCTGCAATTCGGCCAGGTCCAGCCAGCGCCGGCCGCGATCCCGCATCGCCGCCAGCGCCTGCGGCCCCTGCTGATCGGGCAATCCGCCCAGCAGGTTCACCAGCCGGTTCAGCCAGCGCGAGGGGATGGTCTCGGCCTCGGCGTCGCGGCGGGCGCGGGTCAGCACCACCTGCGCCGCCGCCACGGCCTGCTGGAAGTCATGCGCGGCCAGGCCCACCCGGCGCTCGGGCAGGGTCAGCCCGGCGGCCAGCCGCATCGGCCGCGACAACCACGGATCGGGCGGCAGCGCCTGCGGCCAGCCGCCCTCGTTCAGGCCCGACAGGATCACCAGCCCGGCATCCTTGCCCACCGCCTCGGTGCGCGCCTCGCGCGGGCCGCGGAAGCGGACCAGCGGATGCGCAGCCACGTCCTGACGCACGGCCTGGCCCTGCAATTCGTCGTAAAGCAGGTCGCAGAACTCGCCCGGCCGCAGGTCGTGGCCCAGATGCGCATGGGCGGCCAGGTGGTCCAGCACCGACCGCGCCAGCCCGCCCGAGCTCTTGGCCCAAAGCTCCGAGGCATCGGCATCGCCGCCCGGACCGGCGGCCAGATCCTCGGCCAGGGCGCGCAACTCGCGCAGCCGATCCGCCAAGGGCCGCGGCGCGCGGTCCTGCGCCAGCGGCACGATGCGGTCGAGCAGCCCGGCCAGCCACAGCGCCCAGGGCTTGCTGGAGGCGTCGCCACGATCCGCCCATTCCCGCAGCGCCGCGCCGTCGGGAAAGGCCGGTCCGTTGCGGCGCAGGTGCAGCTCCAGGTCGCGGCTATGGCGGTTGTGTTCGCGCCGGTAATCGGGGCCAAGGCCGGTGGCGGTGACCGGATGCTTGAGCAGCACCAAGAGCGCGTCCAGCATCATCTCGGCCCCGAAAAGGTCGGCGACATGGCGCAAAAACAGGCCGGGCGCGGTCAGCGGCAAGGGCTGGCCGGCGGAATCGTCGGGGATGATGCCCCAGCGGTCCAGCGCCGATTGCACGCGGCGGGTCAGCATCCGGTCGGCGGCGATCAGCGTCACCGGCTGGCCGCGCTCCAGCGCCTCGCGGATGACCAGCGCCACGGCCTCGGCCTCCTGCCCCGGCTGCTCGGCCTCGATCAGGGTCAGGCGTTCGGTCGCGGGGACCAGCGGGCCAAGGCGCGGGCCTTCCTCGATCCATTGGTCGGTGACGGGCGCCGGGCGTAGCGCCAGCGAGATCAGCCGGTTGCGCGCCGGGTCGGGCGCCGTTCCGGGCAGCCATTCCGCCGGCGCGCCGAACTCGGCCAGCAGCGGCGCATAGCGCGCCTGCGGGTGATCCTCGGACAGCGCGTCGAGCCCGTCCCAGACCGCCTGCGGCAGGTCGGCATCGAAGCCGGGCAGCACCACCGCGCCCATCGGCAACCGGGCGACGGCGCGCATGAAGTCCCGCGTCGCGCCATGCGAGCCGGTCGAGCCGGCAACGACCACCGGGCCCTGCGGCAGCATCTCGCCCCGCACCCAGGCGGCGGCCAGCGCCTCTGCCGCGGCGCGCTGGCGCGATTCGCGGTCCTGCGGCGGGTCGGACAGGTAATAGCCGGCGGCGATCTTCAGGAAGGCCAGCGCCCGGCCCCAATGCTGGGCGTGTTCGCTGGCGTCGATGCGGTCCAGCGCCTGCGCGTCCAGCCCCTCCAGCTGCATCTCGGCCATCAGCGCCGCCAGCGAGGCAGCCAGTTCCGGCACCGATTGCCCCTGCGCCAGGTCGGGATCGGCGCGCAGCGCGGCGTCGATCAGCCGGCCCAGCTCCAGCCGGCGCGCCAGCGGCGCCGTGGCCGCGCCGCCGCCCAGGTCGGCGATCAGCCGCAATTGCGGCAAAAGCAGCGGCCCGCGCCGGATGAAGGCCTGGCGCAGCGCCATCAGCGACTGGCCGGAATTGGCATAGACCGTGACCCGCGCCATGTCCTGCGGCGGACGGTGGACCATGCGCCGGATCAGCCCGTCGGCGAAGGCGCCGGGAAAGTCGGCGCCGCAGGGCAGGGCGAAGACACCGCTCTGCCAGTCAGGCATCGAGCAGCGCCTCGGCCAGCGGGATGCAGTCGGGGCGGCCGACATCGCACCATGCGCCGGGATGGATCAGACCATAGGCACGGCCCCCGGCGATCATCAGATCCCAGAGCCGGTTGAGCGAGAACACCTGTTCGGGGATCTCGGCCAGACGCTCGGGGCGGATGATCTGCACGCCGCCATAGACCAGGTCGCCCTTGCGGATCAGCCGGCCCGCCGGGCCGAGGCTGAAATCGCCGCCGCCCTGCCGGCCATGGGTCCGGTCCAGCGGCACCAGCATCAGCAGCGCGTCCATATCGTCGCGCCAGCCTTCCAGCAGGGCGCGGACCGGGTTCGGGCCGGTCCAGACCACATCCGGGTTCATCGTGATTACAGGGCCGGGGCCAAGCAGCGGCAGCGCCTTGCGCAGGCCGCCGCCGGTTTCCAGCAGCAGGTCGGTTTCATCGGAAATGGCAATGCCCTGCCCGGCGAGGTGATCGCGGATCTGGCCGCCCAGATGGTGGATGTTCAGCACCACCGGCCCGGCGCCCGCCTGCCGCCCCAAGGCCAGCGCCCGGTCCAGCAGCGTCCGGCCTCCGACCGGGATCAGCGGTTTCGGCAGCGTATCGGTCAGCGGCGCCATGCGGGTGCCCTTGCCCGCGGCGAAGATCATCAGCGGCAGGCTCATCCGGCGATGCCCTCGATCACCTCGGGCGTGGGAGCGGGGACGCCTTCCAGCGCCTTGGCCAGCGGCGCCAGCGCCGGATGCGCCAGGTCGCGCCGGATCGCCGCCCAGACGCGCGGCATCATCGCCAGATAGCGCCGCTTGCCCTCGCGCTGCGCCAGCCGGGTAAAGATGCCCATGATGCGCAGGTTGCGCTGCGCGCCCAAGAGCGCGTAGGCGGCGCGAAACCGCGCCTCGTCCACCCCGGTCGCGGCGATGTAGCGGGCCATCTGCGCCTCTTCGATCTCGGGCGCGACGTCGCGGCGCGCGTCCTGCAACGCCGAGACCAGGTCATAGGCCGGATGCACCGCCACCGCGTCCTGGAAATCCAGAAGGCCCAGCGGCGCCTCGTCCCGCCAGACGACATTCTCGGCATGGAAATCGCGCAGGCCCAGAACCGGGGGCATGTCGGCGGCCAGTTCGGCATGCAGCCGCTCGATCACCGCGGCGACCTCGGCGCCCTTGCCGGGCGCACCGGCGGCAGCGGGATAGTATTCGGCGAAAAGCCCGACCTGATGCGCCAGTTCCGGCCCGTCGAGGCGCAAGACAAAATCCGGCGGCTCGTGGCCGTGCAGCCGCACCAAGAGGTCGGTCATGCGGTCATAGATGCGCGGCGCCAGTTCGGGCTGCTGTTCCAGCACGCGGGCCACCAGGTCGTCGCCCAGATCCTCGATCAGCAGCAGGCCCTGCGCCTGGTCGGTGGCCAGGATCTCGGGCGCGTGCAGGTCCAGCGCCCGCAGCCATTGCGTCATGGCGACATAGGGCGCGGTCACGCCGGGCGAGGCATCCATCAGCACCGCGCTGCGCCCGTCATCCTCGACCAGCCGGAAATAGCGCCGCGACGAGGCGTCGCCGGCCAGCGGGACCAGCCGCGCCCCGGCCCAGCCGGCGCGGTGGATCAGCCGGGCGATGGCGGGCAGGCGGGTCATCAGGCCCCAATGCGGCTCGGACCCTGCCAGGGTGATGCGGCGCAGCTCGGGCGCATCGGCCAGCGGCTCCAGCCCCACGGTCAGCGCACCCTCCAGCGGGCTGCCATGCTCGGGCCATTCGACCAGCACGATGGCCTCGCGCATGGCCTCGTCGAGGCCAAGCTCGGCCAGTTCCTCGGGATGGGTCAGGCGGTATAGGTCGGCGTGCCAGATCTCGGTCCCCAGGGGGTCGGCATAGGTCTGGACCAGGGTATAGGTGGGGCTGGGCACCTCTTCGGCCGCCTCGCCCTGGCGGGCGCGGATGAAGGCGCGGGCGAAATGAGTCTTGCCGGCGCCGACCGGCCCCTGAAGCGCCACCACGTCGCCAGGCTTCAGCACGGCCGCCATCACCCGCGCCAGGCAGGCGGTCAGGTCGGCATCGGCATCGTCAAGCGTCGCAAGCAGGGTCATGGCGTGAACCTAGACGCTAGAGGCTCAAAGACCAAGCACATCCGCCATGTCATATTCGCCCGGCCCCTTGTCCTGGCCCCACAGCGCCGCCCGCAGAGCGCCGCGGGCGAAGATCGCCCGGTCGGTGGCGACATGGCGCAGCACCACCCGCTCGCCCGCCGTGGCAAAGATCACGTCATGCTCGCCCACGATATCGCCGCCGCGGATGGCGCTGAACCCGATCGAGCCGGGGGCGCGGGTGCCGGTGATGCCCTCGCGCGCCGGGGTGCGCAACTCGTCCAGGCTGTGGCCGCGCCCCGCGGCGGCGGCCTCGCCCAGCATCAGGGCGGTGCCCGAGGGCGCATCGACCTTGCGGTTGTGATGCGCCTCGACCACCTCGATGTCCCAGTCCTCGCCCAGGGCGGCGGCGACCTTGCGGGTCAGCCCGACCAGCAGGTTGACGCCCAGGCTCATGTTGCCGGCGCGGATGATCGGCGCGTGGCGGGCGGCGGCCTTCAGCTTGTCCAGATGGGCGGGCTCGAAGCCGGTGGTGCCGATCACATGCACGGCGCGGGCCTGCGCGGTCAGTTCCGCGAAGGCCACCGTCGCCGCCGGGGCGGTAAAGTCGATCACTGCCTGCGCCTTGGCGATGGCCTCGACCGGATCGTCGGTGACGGTGATTCCCAGCGCCGCGCCGCCCATCGCCTCGCCCAGGTCGCGGCCGACCCAGGGGTTGCCCTCGCGCTCGATGGCGCCGACAAGGCGGGCCTGATCCGACCCCAGAACGGTGCGCACCAGCATCTGCCCCATGCGGCCCGACGCGCCCGTGATGACGATTCCCGGTTTTTCCATGCTCGATCCCCCGTTTCCGGCATGTCTATCCCGTTGCGGCGCGGGCCGCGACCCCCTACATCTGCGCGCATGGCACAGAACCGCTTTCATTCCGGCACCGGCCCCTCGCAGCGCCAGCTTCGCGTGGGCGAGTTGATCCGCCGCACGCTTTCCGACGTCCTCCTGCGGGGGGATGTCCACGATCCCGACCTGAACCGGCATTCGATCACGGTCGGAGAGGTGCGGACCTCGCCCGACCTCAAGGTCGCGACCGCCTATGTGCTGCCCTTGGGCGGGCAGGGTGCAGAAGAGGCGCTGGCCGCGTTGCGCCGCAACGCGGGCGAGCTGCGCCACCTGGTCGCCAAGGCGATGACGCTGAAATACGCGCCGCAACTGCGCTTTGTCCTCGACGAGACCTTCGACCGCATGGACGACACCCGCCGCCTCTTGTCCGAGGACCGGGTGCGCCGCGACGTCGAATCGCATCCGGAAGACGATGAAGATTGACCTTAGGCGCCGGCTGGGGCTGGCCATCGGCGCATTGGTCGCCATGACCCTGCCCGCCATGGCCGGGATCTGCGAAAAGCGCGACTTCGACGGGCAGGGCTATGTGATCTGCACGCTGGATGCCGGGCAGGAGCCGGGGCTGCGGCTGTGGCTGAACGGCCCGGACGGCCGGGTCTTGGGCGATTTCACCGCCGTGCGCCGCATGCTGGCCGAGGGCGAGGTGCTGGGCTTTGCCATGAATGCTGGCATGTATCACCCGGATTTCACCCCGGTCGGGCTTTACGTCAGCGACGGCGTCAGCCAGCACGAGCTGGTGACGGCCGCCGGCGGCGGCAATTTCGGCATGCTGCCGAACGGCGTGTTCTGCACCGGCGGCGCCCGGCCCTATCAGGTGATCGAAAGCCGGGCCTTTGCCAGGGCCGCGCCGGAATGCCGGATCGCCACGCAATCGGGGCCGATGCTGGTGATCGACGGCGCGCTGCATCCGCGTTTCCTGGTGGACAGCGACAGCCGCTATATCAGGAACGGCGTCGGCGTCTCTCCGGACGGGCAGACGGCATGGTTCGCCATCTCGGACCGGGCGGTGACCTTTCACCAGTTCGGCCGGCTGTTCCGCGACGGGCTGGGGGCGCGGGATGCGCTGTATTTCGACGGCTCGATTTCGCGGCTATACGCCCCAAGCCTGGGCCGCGCCGATTTCGGGCGGCGGCTGGGGCCGATCATCGGATATGTAGGACAGAACTAGAATGGCGCGAAAAAAGGGACGCGAGATCCACGGTTGGCTGATCGTGGACAAGCCGGCGGGCATCGGCTCGACCGATGTGGTCAGCAAGGTCCGCTGGGCGCTGGACGCGAAGAAGGCCGGCCATGCCGGGACGCTGGACCCGGACGCGACCGGCGTGCTGGCCGTGGCGCTGGGAGAGGCGACCAAGACCGTGCCGATCCTGGCCGAGGCGCTGAAAGCCTATGACTTCACGGTGAACTGGGGCGCCGAGACCACCACCGACGACGCTTCGGGCGCGGTGGTGAAGACCAGCGACGCGCGCCCGGACGAGGCGGCGATCCGCGCCGCGCTGCCGGAGTTCACCGGCGAGATCATGCAGGTTCCGCCCGCCGTCTCGGCCGTGCGCGTCGATGGCGCGCGGGCCTATGACCTGGCGCGCGAGGGCGAGGTGGTCGAGCTTGCCGCCCGGCCGCTCTGGGTGGACTCGCTGGAACTGCTGGGCGCGGCGCAGGACAGCGCCGAGCTGCGCATGGTCTGCGGCAAGGGCGGCTATGTCCGCGCCATCGCCCGCGACCTGGGCCGCAAGCTGGGCTGCCTTGGCCATGTCGCGCAGCTGCGCCGCATCTGGTCGGGGCCGTTCGAGGCCGGGGACGGCTTTGCCTTCGACCGCATCGACCGCGCCAACCAGGCCGAGATCGAGGCGGCGCTGCTGCCCCTGCAGGCGGCGCTGGCCGACCTGCCCGAGATGCAGGCGACCGAGATGGGCGCCACCCGCATCCTGAACGGCAATCCCGGCCAGGTGCTGGGCCATGCCGAATTCGGCGAGGAGGTCTGGGTCAGCCGCAACGGCCGGGCGCTGTGCATCGGCCGCTACATGGGCGGAGAGGTGCAGCCCTCGCGGGTGTTCAACCTGGGCTAAACCTCCTCGCCGCCGGGCGCCATGATCCGGGCGACGGTTGCGCCGGGCAGGGCCTCGGCGGCATAGGTGAAGGTGCCGGCGGATCGGACCTCCTCGGCGGCGCGCATCAGCGCGCCGAGCGCCGCCCGCGCGAAAGAGCCGCCGACGCTGATCCGCCGCACCCCGGCCTGCACCAGCTCGGCCACCGACCAGGTCGGACCCGACAGCCCCATGACCACGTTGACGGGCTTGTCCAGCGCGGCGCAGACCGTGCGGATCGCCTGCAGGTCCGGCAGGCCCGGCGCATAAAGCACATCCGCCCCGGCTTCGGAAAAGGCTTGCAGCCGCCGGATCGTGTCATCCAGATCCGGCCGGCCCCAAAGGAAGTTCTCGGCCCGCGCGGTCAGCAGGAAGGGCAGGCCCTGCGCCGCCCCTGCCGCGGCCCGGATGCGCTCGACCGCCAGGGACAGGTCGTGGATCGGATCGGCGGCATCCCCCGTCGCATCCTCGATCGAGCCGCCGACCAGCCCCACCCGACAGGCCAGCCGGATGGTTTCGGCGCAGCTTTCCGGCGCTGCGCCGAAACCATCCTGCAGATCGGCCGAGACCGGCAGCTCGGTCGCGCCGACGATCTCGGCGGCATTGTCCAGGATCTCCTCGCGCCCGAGCCCGGCGATGGAATCCGGCTTGCCCTTGGAAAAGGCATAGCCGGCGCTGGTGGTCGCCAGCGCCTGGAACCCCAGGCTGGCCAGCAGCCGGGCCGAGCCCGCATCCCAGGGATTGGGCATGACGAAGGCGCCCTCCGCCTCGTGCAGCGCCTTCAGCGCCTCGAACTTCGCCTGTTGGTCCGGCATCGCGCCTCTCCTGCAAGGAACTCCCGCGCGACTCTAGCAGGCCGGAACAAATTGTGAACGATTTTCTCGGCCCCAGGCTTCGGCTCTCAGCCGAACTGATAGGTCGCCGGCACGAAGCGATACGACCCTTCGCCGTTCGGGGCGATGAAGCCGAGCGCCGGGAAGGGCATGTGATAGCCGATGAAGGGGATCTTCTCTTCGGCCAGCCGGGCCAGCACCGCCTGGCGCGTGGCCGCGCCCTGTTCCTTGTCCACGTCGAAGCGCACATGCCAGGCCGGGCGCTGCACCGAATAGACATAGTGGTTGAAGCTGTCGCCCGAGATCAGCAGCCGCTGCCCCTCGCTTTCCAGCAGATAGGTGGTGTGGCCGGGCGTGTGGCCATGCGCCTGCTCGGCCTGGATGCCGGGCAGGATTTCCTCGGTCCCCTCGATCTGCTGCGCCTGCTCCAGCAGGGGCACCACCTTGGCAGTATAGGCCTCGCTGGGATTGGCGGCCCAGTAATCGTTCTCGGGCCGGGGCAGGATCAGCTGGGCGTTGGGAAAGGCCGGGGTCTCGCCATCCATCAGGCCGCTGATATGGTCGGGATGCATGTGGGTCAGCACGACATGGGTCACGTCCTCGGGCGTCAGCCCGGCCTGCGCCATCGAGGCGGCGTTGTTGGCCGGAACCATGCCGGTATCGAACAGCACCAGCGCATCGGGCGTGCGCACCAAGGTCAGGGTGAACGAACCGGCGCTGCGGTCGGCGGGGATGAAATTCTCGGCGCTGAGGCTTTCGAACTCGGCCGGGTCGGCATTGAGGCCGAAGGTCTCGATCGGATTGTCGCTCATGCCGCCGCCGCCCAGCAGCGTCGTCACCTCGAAACCGCCCAGCTGGATGGTATGGGCACGGCCCGGAAAGGCGGGCGCCTCGCCCGCGGGCTGGGCGGCGGTCTGCGCATGCGCCGGCAGCACCAGCGTCATGGGCAATGCGCCGCCGATGAGCATGGCTTGGCGGCGGCTGATATCGGTCCTGAACATCTCTCCCTCCTGCTTGGTTCTTTTGCAACCTTACGCGAGGAGGGCGGGTTCCGGCATGAAACCTGCGTGACCGCTCAGAACGGCGCCGGGGCGGTAAAGCCCTGCATGACCCCGGTTTCGGGATGCTTGAAGCGCAGGCTTTCGGCATGCAGCATCAGCCGGGGAAAATCCGCCGCCGCCCCGGTCGCATAAAGCGGATCGCCCAGGATCGGGTGGCCCAGCTCGGCCATATGCACGCGCAGCTGATGGCTGCGGCCGGTGACGGGCATCAGCCGCACCCGCGTCTCGGCATCGCTGGCCTTGACCACCCGCCAATCGGTCTGCGCCGGCCGGCCCTGTTCGTGATCGACCTTTTGCCGCGGCCGGTTCGGCCAGTCGACGATCAGCGGCAGGTCCACCGTGCCGGTCTTGGGCTCCAGCCGGCCCCAGAGCCGCGCGACATAGGTCTTTTTCGTGCGCCGGTCCTCGAATTGCCGGGACAGGTGGCGCTGCGCATGCGGCGTCAGGGCAAAGACCATGACGCCCGAGGTATCCATGTCCAGCCGATGCACCAGCAGGATCGTCGGAAAGGCGCCCCGCAGCCGCTCGATCAGGCAATCGGCGCGGTCCTCGCCCCGGCCGGGGACCGAAAGCAGGCCGGCCGGCTTCTCGACCACCAGGATCTCGTGATCGGCATGGATCACCCGCGGCTGTTCGTCGGTGGGCTGGTAGAGAAAGCTCATTTCCAGACCAGCCGCAGCGCCAGGCCCGCGAACATCACCGCCGCGATGCGGTTCACGATGCCCAGCCGCTTGCCGATCACCTGGCCGGCCAGGCCGCCGACCACGCCATAGCCCATGGTGACCAGCGTGCCCGACAGGGTGAACATCAGCCCCAGCCCCAGGATCTGCTGCCAGACCGGGCCGTATTCCGGCTTGGTGAATTGCGGCAGGAAGGCCAGCAGAAACAGCACCGGCTTGGGATTGAGCAGGTTGGACAGCGCGCCGCGCCGGATGATGTTCCAGGGCCGGCTGGCGGCGCGGGCGCGGGGATCGACCTCGCCCGCGTTCCAGCTTTTCCAGGCCAGGAACAGCAGATAGGCGGCGCCGGCATATTTGATCGCGACCAGCGCGCCGGGATGGGCGGCGACCAGCGCGCCCAGGCCGACCGTCGCCATCGTCACATGGCAGATCACGCCCAGCCCGACGCCGAAGCCGGCCAGCGCACCCGCACGCGGCCCGTTCTGGATGCCGCAGGCGCTGGCGAAGAACACGTCCTGCCCCGGCGCCAGGTTCAGCACCAGGGCTCCGGCCATGAAGGCCAGAAGCTGTTGCAACGGAAAATTCGCCAGCGTGTCCCAGATCATCGCGCGCCCCCTTTTCCTGCCGCCTAGGCCGGGCGGCGCGCGGCGTCAACTATTCGCGCGGATCCTGCGGCAGCCCGTCGGCAATATCGTAATAGTCGCCCTTGTCGGCGACGAAGATATGGCCCAGCAGGCGCAACCCGGTCGGGCTGTCGATGGCGCCGGCCGCCACGTCGATGATCTCGGACCCGTCGCGCTGCCAGAACAGCGAGCTGCCGCAGTCCGGGCAGAAGCCACGCCGGGCGATCTCCGAGGCGCGATACCATCTCGGCTGCCCCTGGATTTCCAGCGATTTCGGCAGGATCGCCGCCCAGTAATGCCCCGACCAGCGCCGGCACTGGCTGCAATGGCAGGCCTTCAGGTCGTTGCCGGCGTCATAGGTGCCGCGGAAGCGGATGGCGCCGCACAGGCAATGGCCGGTGAATTCAGTCGCGTCCGAATGTGTCATCCAGGATCTCCTGCAAGCGGTCTGCATCCTCTTGCGTGAAGGCGTCGGGCCGGTCGCTGTCGATGTCGAGCACGCCGATCAGCCGCCCGCCCTTGCCGATCACCGGGATCACCAGTTCCGAGCGGGTCGAGCTGGCACAGGCGATATGGCCCGGGAAAGCCTCGACATCCGGCACCAGCTGGGTCTGCCGCGTCCGCGCCGCCGCGCCGCAGACCCCGCGCGAGAAGGGAATCACCAGGCAGCCGTGGCCACCCTGGTAGGGGCCGATCTTCAGCAGTTCGGGCGCGGTGACGCGATAGAATCCGGTCCAGTCGAAACGCGCGTCCGAGTGGTGGATTTCGCAGGCCAGCGTCGCCATCAGCGCGACCTCGTCGGTCTCGCCATGGGTCAGGGCGCGGATGCGGGCGGCAAGGTCGTCGTAATCGGGCATGGCGCCAGACTAGCCGGGCGCGACGGGCCTGTCACGGGCCCATAGTGGTTGGGCATATGCACCAGCCGCCCCGGTATCGCCGGGCCGCCCAGCCCCGCCGGCATGGCGCCCTGGCAGGCCAGGATGATGCCGGCCATCACCGCAAAGACCGACCGGAACCACAGGACGCCCATGACAGGCCGCGCTTTTGCGCAAGGGCGCGTCCTGCCGCAACCGGCGGAACCGGATCGGGGAAGGTCTGCCTATGGCTGCAAGTCATCCAGGATCGCCGGCAGATCCCGGCGCAGCAGCGCCATGCCGCCCGGCTGCCAGCCCAGCGCCTGCAACCGCGCGCAGATCGGGCGGCGCAGCGCGGCGGCATCGGCGCGGGCGGGCAGGGGCGTCGTGCAGCCGGTCAGGCGGGAAACCTCGGCCAGCAACACGCGACGGTCCAGCACCAGGTCGCTGGCATTGTAGCTGCCGGCCATGGCCGCATCCTCCAGCACCAGCAACACGGCGCGGGCCAGGTCGGCGCCATGCAGCTCGGTCGCGACGCGCGGCGGCGGCGTGGTGCCGCGCAGGAAATCCCCGATCAGCCCGGCCCATTTCTGCGGCAGGCCCGGCCCATAGACCCCGGTCGGGCGCAGGCTGGCGGCCCGGAAATCCGGCGCGGCCATGGCGGCCAGCGCCGCCTCGGCCTCGGCCTTGACCTGGCCGTAAAGGCTGGTCGGGGCCGGAGAAAGCCCGTCGGGCAGCGCCATGCCCTGGGGATGGCCGTCATGGACGGCGCGCGAGGACAGGAAGACCACCCGCCCGACGCCCCGGTCCCGCGCCGCCCGGAACAGCAGCAGCGAGCCGTCCAGGTTGGCGCGGATGAAGCCCTGCGCATCCTCGCCCTCGCCGCCGCGATAGCGGCCGGGGACGTGCTGGAAGGCGGCGTGGACCAGCGCGTCGCAGCCGCCCAGGTCCGGGATATCGCCCAGGCGCCAGCCGGGCAGGGTGGCGACCTCATGTCCCGCCTGCACCGCGACGCGGTGGATCCAGCGCCCGACGAGCCCCGAGGCGCCGGTCAGCGCGATCCTCATGCCGCACCGGATGCGCTGCCGGGCGGAGGCGGCAGGTCGCGCGGATCGGGCACCGGCCCGTCGCCGGCATGGGCGCGCCACAGTTCGACCAGCGGGCGCAGGGCCTCGGCCTTGGCGTGATCCTGCCAGGGCTTTTCATATTGGTAATGCAGCACGCGGATGTCCTGCCAGCGCCACAGCTGAGGCAGGTTCAGCCAGACATATTGCAGCATGTTGTCAAAGACCGGCAGCCCGTGCCAGTTCGGGAAGTGGCTTTCCAGAAAGGTCTGGTCGGTGCGGCGCCAGAACCGGCCGGGCTGGTCCAGCCGGGCCAGCATGGCCTCGAATGTCGCCGCCGAGGGCCGGGCGGTAAAGACGCCCGAGTTCAGCCGGTGGAAATCGGCCAGGCTTTCATAGACGTTCGGTGCGGCGGAAAATTCCGGGTAGTCGAACAGCCGGTCGATATTCTGCAGCACGATGGCATCGGCGTCGATGAACACCACGCGGTCGTAATCCAGCTGCCACAGCCGCAGCTTGGCGAAATTGTCCAAGGGCGTGTGAAAGGGCGGCTTTTCGCCCTTGGTGAAGGGCGCGGCGCCGTGCAGCCGGTCGCGGGCATGCAGGGCGTTGAACCCGTCCGATGTGGGCAGCAGGTCCACCCGCACCGGGCGCACGCCCAGCGCCCGCAGCCCCTCGACCGCGTCGGGGGGCAGGTCGGTGTAAAGCAGGACCAGGTCGGCAGTCGTGCCGGTCCGGCGCAGCGACCGGAACAGCGCCGCCGCCCCGGTCGCATAGTCGCGATTGGTCGCCAAGGTGACAAAGGCGCGGTCGGACCGCGCCTTGCCTGTCGGGTGGATGCCTTCCGCGGTCACGATACCGAACGCAGCCTCTTGCCTTCGGGATCATGCTCGATCCGCTGGGCGATGTCGCGGGTCCAGGCCGAAACGGCGGGCACGCGCGAGCGGTCGATGCGATGGGCATATCTGCGCGCCACGTCCACCACCTCGGACAGAAGCCCCTCGGCCAGGGTGATCGGCTTGAGGCCCAGGGCGAGGAACTGGTCGTTCCTGACCACCAGCTCGTTCTCGTCGGCCTCTTTCCGCGGGTTGGGCAGATAGGCGACCTCGGCCCCGGTCATGCGCGCGACCAGCTCGGCCAGGTCGCGGACGCGATGCGTCTCGGTCATCTGGTTGAAGATGCGCACCCGCTCGCCCGATTGCGGCGCGTCTTGCAGCGCCAGCGCGATGCAGCGCACCGAATCCTGGATGTGGATGAAGGCGCGGGTCTGGCCGCCGGTGCCATGCACGGTCAGCGGATAGCCGATGGCGGCCTGGATCAGGAAACGGTTCAGCACCGTGCCATAGTCGCCGTCGTAGTCGAAGCGGTTGATGAGCTGCTCGTGCCGCCGGGTCTGGTCGGTATGGGTGCCCCAGACGATGCCCTGGTGCAGGTCGGTGATGCGCAGCCCGTCGTTCTGGGCATAGAACTGGAACAGGATCTGATCGAGGCTCTTGGTCATGTGATAGACCGAGCCGGGTCGGGTCGGATACAGGATCTGCTGCGCGCGCGGGCCGGCGGGCGTGTCGATGGACACGTCCAGATAGCCCTCGGGGATCGGGGCGCCGATGGTGGAATAGCCATAGACCCCCATGGTGCCCAGATGCACCAGATGCGCGTCGATGCCGGTTTCCACCAGCGCCGCCAGCAGGTTATGCGTCGCGTTGATGTTGTTGTTGACCGTATAGACCTTGTGGCGGTCGGTCTTCATCGAATAGGGCGCGGCACGCTGCTCGGCGAAATGGATCACTGCGTCGGGGCGATGCTCGGCCAGCCAGGCCTTCAGCCGCTCGTATTCCGTGGCCAGGTTCAGCAGGTGGAAATGGATCCGCCGCCCGGTCTGCTGGTGCCAGATCCGGCAGCGTTCCTGGATCGAATCCATCGGCGTCAGCGACTGCACGCCCAGTTCGGTGTCGATCCAGCGCCGCGACAGGTTGTCCAGGATATGAATGTCATGGCCCAGGTTGGACAGGTGCAGGGCGGTCGGCCAGCCGACGAACCCGTCGCCGCCAAGAACTGCGATGCGCATGAGCTACTCCTTGATGTTGCCCCGCAGAAATGCGCGGTCAATGTGACAAAACGATGGCGTTTTGGCGATGGTTCCTGAACAGAAGGCGCGGTGCCCTGCGATTTCTTGCCGAAATCGTTGCATGACGGCACGGCGAACACTAAGGATTCCCTTTATGATCTCGCAGAAGACGAAATATGCCATCAAGGCGCTGATGGCCCTGGCAGACGAGGTCGCCGCCGGCGGCAATGCCCTGACGATCGAGGAGATCGCGCAGCGGTCCGGCGCGCCCAAGCGTTTTCTGGAGCATATCATGCTGGAGCTGCGCAACGCCGGCTATGTCGGCTCGCGCCGCGGCCGGGCGGGCGGCTATGTGCTGATCAAGCGGCCCAACGAGATTTCCATCGGCGAATTGCTGCGCCAGGTGGACGGGCCCATCGCGCCGCTGCCCTGCCTGTCGCGCCGCTCCTATCAACGCTGCGAGGATTGCACGGACGAGGCCACCTGCCGGCTGCGCCGCATGTTCGGCCAGGTGTTCTGGTCCTATCTGCTGCTGATCGAGTCGCTGACGCTGGAGGATCTGGTGGCCGAGGGCGGCCTGCCCGAGATGAGCGTGGTCTGAACCCGGCCCACGGGGGTTGCATTCTTGCCATGGCCCAGGTCGCGAAGGGCGATACGGCTTGACCCCAGGGCAGCCCGATAGCAGTTGTGACGCGACATTCGATCCATCCCGATGCCGGGGCGATGCCCCTGAGAAAGCACCGCAGGTCTGCCATGGTTGACAGTACGCCCGCCCCCAAGCACGCGCCCCTTGCCGCGGTCATCGGCTGGCCCATTGCCCATTCCCGCTCGCCCCGGCTGCACGGGCACTGGCTGAAACGCTATGGCATCGCCGGGCATTACGTGCCGCTGCCGGTGATGCCCGAACATCTGGCCGAGGTGCTGCGCGCCATGCCACACATGGGTTTCGTCGGCGCCAATGTCACCATCCCGCACAAGGAAAGCGTGCTGGCCTTGGCCGATGTCGTCACCGACCGCGCCGCGCTGATCGGGGCGGCGAACACGCTGATCTTCCGCGCCGACGGCAAGATCCATGCCGACAATACCGACGGCTACGGCTTCATCGCCAATATCCGCCAGCACGCGCCGGACTGGATCCCCGGCCTGGGCCCCGCCGCAGTGATCGGCGCGGGCGGCGCGGCGCGGGCCGTGGTCGCCTCGCTCTTGGAAAGCGGGGTGCCCGAGCTGCGTATCGCCAACCGCACCCGCATCCGGGCCGAACAGATCCGGTCCGAGTTCGGCGCCAAGGTCGTGGTCTATGACTGGGCGCAGGCCGGCAACATGCTGGAAGGCGCGATGACCGTGGTCAACGCCACCTCGATGGGCATGCAGGGCAAGCCGCCGCTGCGGGTGCCGCTGGACGCGCTGGCGCCGGGCACGCTGGTCACGGACCTGGTCTATACGCCGCTGATGACCCCCTTCCTGACCGAGGCCCAGGCGCGCGGCTGCGAAATCGTGGACGGGCTGGGCATGCTCTTGCACCAGGCCACGCCCGGCTTCGAGCGCTGGTTCGGCCAGCGCCCCGAGGTCGATGACGAATTGCGCCGGATCGTGCTGGCATGACCTACCGGCTGGGCCTGACCGGCGGCATCGGCATGGGGAAATCCACCGCCGCGCAGATGTTCCGCGACCTGGGCCATCCGGTCTGGGACGCGGATGCGGCCGTGCATCGGCTTTACGCGCCCGGCGGCGCGGCCGTCGCGCCGGTGGCCGCCGCCTTTCCCGGCGTGCTGCGGGATGGCGGCATCGACCGCGCCGCGCTGCGCGAGGCGCTGGCCACCGACCCCTCGGGCTTTGCCCGGCTGGAGGCCATCGTGCATCCGCTGGTGGCCGAGGACCGCGCCGGCTTCATCGCCGCGCACCAGGACGCGCCCATCGTGGTGCTGGACATCCCGCTGCTGTTCGAGGGCGGGTCCGAGCGCCAGATGGACGGGGTGGCGGTGGTCTCGGCCCCGCCCGAGGTGCAGCGGGCGCGGGTGCTGGCCCGCCCCGGCATGACCGAGGCGGATTTCCAGATGATCCTGTCGCGGCAGATGCCGGATGCGGAAAAGCGCAGGCGGGCGGATTTCCTGATCCCCTCGGACACGCTGGACGGCGCGCGCGCGGCCATCGTGGACATCTGCGCCCGGATCATGGCAGAACGGCCCCATGCGTGAGATCGTTCTCGATACCGAAACCACGGGCTTCGACCCCGATACCGGCGACCGCATCGTCGAGATCGGCGCGGTCGAGCTGATGAACCACCTGCCCACCGGACGCACCTTCCACGTCTATATCAACCCCGAGCGCCCGATGCCGCAGGAGGCCTTCGAGGTGCACGGACTGGGCGACGATTTCCTGCGCGACAAGCCGAAATTCGCCGAGATCGCGGCGGATTTCGTTGCCTTCATCGGCGAGGACACCCGGCTGGTGATCCACAATGCCGGCTTCGACATGAAATTCCTGAACGCCGAGCTGCGGCTTTGCGGCTATCCGGTCATGCCCTTCAGCCGGGCGGTCGATACGCTGGAACTGGCGCGCAGCCAGTTTCCCGGCGCGCAGAACTCGCTCGACGCGCTGTGCCGGCGCTTCCGCATCGACAATTCGGACCGCACGCTGCATGGCGCGCTGCTGGACAGCGAGCTTTTGGCCGAGGTCTATCTGGCGCTGCGCGGCGGCCGTCAGCCGGGGCTGGTGCTGGAGACCGGGCCTCTGCACGGCGGCTCGGGCGCCGGGGCGCGGATGCAGGGCGGCGCCGCCCCACGGGGGCAAAGGCCGCGCCCGCTTGCCCCCCGCATCACCGAGGCCGAGGCCGAGGCCCATGCCGCCTTCGTCGCGAAACTGGGCGAAAAGGCGGTCTGGCTGCGCTATGGGGACGGGAAGCACTAGAAGGGCCGGAACCTTGCCCGCGGGGAAGCGGGTTTCCTCCGCAGGGCCGGCAACCGAAACGGAAAAAAGGACGGGAACTTTGATCAGGGATTGGTGGCAGTTCGTCCTGGCGGTCTTTGAGCGGATGGACAAGATCCACATGAGCCTGATCGCCGCCGGCGTGGCCTTCTATGCCATGTTCGCGGTGTTTCCCGGAATGGCGGCGCTGTTTGCGCTGTGGGGGCTGTGGAACGACCCCGAGGTGATCGAGCAATACATCCACACCACCGACGGCTTCATCCCGCAAAGCGCCGCCGACATCATCTATGGCCAGATCAGCGCGCTGGTGGCGGCCGGGCGCACGCAGCTGGGCTGGACCACGGCGATTTCCTTCATCATCGCCACCGTCTCGGCGCGGGCCGGGGTGGACGGGCTGATCCGCGGCCTGAACGCGGCCTATGGCGTGCGCTCGCATTCCACGGTGATGGGCTTCCTGCTGGCCTATGTGCTGACGCTGGTCATCGTGCTGGTGATCGCCCTGGGGCTGGCCACGATCATCGTGGTACCCATCGCCTTCAACTTCCTGCCCGACGTGCCCTTGCGCAACTGGCTGATCGGCGCGCTGCCCTGGATGGCGATCTTTTTCATCGTGCTGGTGGTGATCGGCATCCTGTATCGCTATGGGCCGAACGTGAAGACGCCGCGCACGGCGATCTTCACCTGGGGCTCGGTCTTCGCGGCGCTGGCCTGGGCGGCGGCCTCCTATGGGTTCTCGGCCTATCTGGCCAGCTTCAACAGCTACAACCGCATCTATGGCTCGATCGGCGCGGTGATCGCGCTGCTGATGTGGTTCTACCTGGGCGGGTTTACGGTGATGCTGGGGGCGCTGATCAACGTGGAACTGTCCCGCCGTCGCCGCTTCATCGCCGCCAAGAAGCTGCGGCAGGCGGCGCGGAAGGACGCGGGCAAGGCATCGTGAACGGCTTGCCCGCTCGAACTTGAAGGAGACGCAGCATGGAGCGATTCACCGGTGGTTGCCTGTGCGGCAAGGTTCGAATCGTTGCATCCGGGCGCCCCTGGCGGGTCGGCCTGTGCCATTGTCTCGACTGCCGCAAGCATCACGGGGCGCTGTTTCACGCCTCGGCAGTGTTTCCCCGCGACGCGGTGACGATCGAGGGCGAAACCCGCGATTACGCCGGGCGGCTCTTCTGCCCCCGCTGCGGCTCGTCCGTCCTTGCGCACAGCGCGGATGAGATCGAGGTGAATCTGGGCTCGCTCGATGCCCCGAATCAGCTGGCGCCGACCTATGAGCTATGGACCATCCGCCGCGAATCCTGGTTGCCGCCGTTTCCGCTTGCAAGGCGATACGAGCGGGACCGGGTCGCCACGGGCCGCTTCGAGGAATAAGGGGGCAGCGGCAGGTTTCGCCCATCATCCGCAGCGCAAGCCCCGCCAGAACCGTTCCCATCAGCCAGCGCCGGACGACCATCCAAAGCGGCGCCCGGTCAGGAAGACCGCGATGCTGCCCTGGCCGGGCACGGATCGCCACAGACCCCTTGCCTAGCTAGTGCCGCGACCCCGGCCGGGCGGCCGAGGTCAGCACCACCTGCGGCATCTCGGCGCCATCGCGCTTGTGCAGGTTCTCGACCCGGAAGCGCAGCCGCAGTAGGAACCGGCCGTCGCCCGTCTCCTGCTCGGCCTCGCCTTCCAGCTGGGTGGCGAAGGCCTCGATCAGCTGGCTGCCAAGGCCGGTGCCCTCGGCCAGGCTGCTGGCGCCGATCGAGTTCTCGACCTCCAGCACCGCATGGCCCGGCCCGTCCGCCCGCAGCGAGACCCGCACCCAGGGCTCGGCCTCGGGGTTGGAAACGCCGGAATATTTCAGCGCATTGGTGAAGGCCTCGGTCGCCAGCAGGCTCAGCGGTACCGCTTGGTCGGGCATCAGCACCAGCGGCTCCAGCCGGGTGTCGATGCGCAGCCCGGTGCCGGGGCCGACCGAGGCATTGGTCATCTGGTTGATGATGTCGCGGATCAGCCGATCGGCCTGGACCGAATCCAGATGCTCGGCCTGGTAGAGGTTGCGATAGATCGTCGCCAGCGACGCCACCCGGTCCTGGACCGAGCGCAGCACGCGGCGCGCATCGTCATGCTCGATCACCCGGATCTGCATGTTGATGATCGAGGCGATCAATTGCAGGTTGTTCTTGACCCGGTGATGCACCTCTTTCAACAGCACGGTCTTTTCGTTGACCGCGGCCTCCATCGCCTCTTCGTCGCGGATCAGGATGCGGGCCATGTTGTGGAAGGTCTGGCTCATGTCCTCGATCTCGGCCGGCGCGTCGGCCAGCACCGGCGGGGGCGCGGAACGGTCGCCGATGGCAAAGCGACGCATCTGGCTGCGCAATTCGCGGATATGGCGCAGCACCAGGCGATAGACGGCGAAATAGGCCACGGCCAGCGAGGCGGCCCACAGGATCAGCGGCAGGATCAGCGCCGTGCGCCGGGTGATGTCGATGCCGGTGATGCCGGATTCGGCGCGGTTCCACGACCCCAGCGCATAGACCAGGCCCGGCACCACCGGCACGACGCTGAACACCCGCCGCTCGCCCGAGTTGGAAATGTCGCGGAAGGTGGTCTCGCTGCGCGACAGGAGCGAGGGCAGCGACTTGCCGCGCGGCAGCACCTCGGCAATGTCGCCGGCGCCCTCGCGGTCCGAGGAGATCACCTCGCCCTGGTTGTTGAAGGTCAGGATGCGCGCGCCCTCGGTCCCCAGGCCCGAGACATGGGTCGAGCGCAGCAGGTCATGCGACATCGAGACGGCGATGAAGCCCAGCAACTCGACCCCGCGGTAAAGCGGCTGGATCACCACCACCACCGACTTGCCGGTGACCGGCCCGTCCTCGCTGGTCGTGACCAGCGTGCCGGGGCTTTCGCTGAACTGGCGAAAGGCGGATTCGCCGGAAAGGTCGTGCACGCCGCGCACCGAGGAGCATTCCGTCACCCCGTCCAGCCGGGTGAAGCCGGCATAGACGAAGTTCACCGTGCGCTGCACCAACCCGCGCATGATGTCGGAACAGGCCTGCGGCCGGTCCATGGTCTCCAGCACCGCCGGGCCCAGCGCATCGGCGGTGCCGAGCGCACTTTGCAACAGCGCCCTTTCCCCGGCAGCGGCGGTGGCGGTGCGGCCCAGCAGCGCGATTTCCGAGGATCGCTGGTATTCGCGCGACAGGTGCAGCGTCTGGATGACCGAGATCAGCCCGATGGGCAGGATCGCCACCGACAACAGGCCACCCAGCCGAAAGCCGAGGCCCTTGGTGAATTCCAGCCTGTCCAGGATGCGCCGCAGCACGACGCCATCTCAGCGCAGGATCGGGGTGTTCTGCGCCATCACCGCCAGCGTGGCACGGTCGGTCATCTCCAGTTCCTCGCCCTCTTCCAGGTGCAGAAGCTCGGCCAGCTTGCGCCGGCCGCGATTGGCACGCGACTTGACGGTGCCCACGGCGACACCGGTCATCGCCGCCGCTTCCTCATAGGAAAAGCCCGAAGCGCCGACAAGGATCAGCGCCTCGCGCTGCTCGTCGGGCAATTGCTCGAAGGCGGTGCGGAAATCGTTCAGCGCCAGCCGGCCGTCATGTTCCGGCCGCGCGGCCTGGCGGGCGGCGTGGAGACCATCGGTATCGCTGATCTCGCGCCGGGTCTTGCGGCGGGCGGAATAGAAGGTGTTGCGCAGGATGGTGAACAGCCAGGCGCGCAGGTTGGTGCCGGGCTGGAACTTGTCGATATGGGTCCAGGCCTTGACGATGGTGTCCTGCACCAGATCGTCGGCCGAGGCCCCCTCGCGCGTGAGCGACAAAGCGAAGGCGCGCAGCGCCGGCAGGTGATCGACCAGTTCGTCCCGCGGATCGCCGTGGTCCTGGGGGCGGGCCGTCCGCGCCGGTTTCCGATCGGTCATCCGGTTCACTCCTGCTCGCGCAATTTGTCGAGCAACTGCAGGAACCTGTCGGGGATCTGCTGGGTCGCATCCTGCTCATAGACGCGGCGCAGATTCTCGTCGATCTGCTTTTCTATGGCTGCTCGCCTGCGTTCCTCACGCCTGGTATTCATTTTTTAGTTATTCCCGGTAATCTTGTGCGCACCTTGCCCAACCGTTACCTATCCGATCAGGTTCCGACACACGACGCATTTTTCGAGGTAGCCATGACCGCAGCGGATCTTGCCCAGTCCATCAGCCGGGAACTGCCCTATCTGCGTCGCTATGCGCGCGCGCTGACCGGCAGCCAGACCGCCGGCGACAATTACGCCGCCGCCACGCTGGAGGCGATCCTGACCGATCGCAGCCTGATGGATGGCGAGGACACCCGCCTCGGGCTGTTCCGCACCTTCCACGCCATCTGGCAAAGCTCGGGCCAGCCGGTCGAGCTGGGGGCGCAGAGCCCGCGCGAGGCCCGTGCCCAGGCGCATATGCGCGGCCTGACGCCCAATTCGCGCGAGGCGCTGCTTTTGCGCACCATCGAGGAATTGCGCTACGACCAGATCGCGCAGGTCATGCAATGCCCGCAGGCCGAGGCCGAGGAGCTGGTGCAGATCGCGCTGAACGAGATGGGGCAGGCGCTGACCGGCAAGGTCATGGTGATCGAGGACGAGACCATCATCGCCATGGACCTGAAGGGCATCGTGCAGGCCATGGGCCACGAGGTCACCGGCATCGCCCGCACCCATGCCGCCGCCGTCGACCTGGCGCATCAAAGCCGTCCGGACCTGATCCTGGCCGACATCCAGCTGGCCGACGGCTCGTCCGGGATCGAGGCGGTGAACGAGCTTCTTGCCAGCATGGGCGACATCCCGGTGATCTTCATCACCGCCTTCCCCGAGCGGCTGCTGACCGGCGACCGGCCGGAACCGGCCTTCCTGATTTCCAAGCCCTATTCCGAGGAGCAGGTGCGCTCGGCGGTCAGCCAGGCGATGTTCTTTGCCTCGACCGAGGGGCTTGCGGTGTCCTGACGCACCGCCGCCGCGCCGGGTGGCGCGCTGGAAAGGAGTGTTTGGGAAACGGTGAAAGACGCGGACCCTGGCGCCCCGCCGCGCCGTTGCATGGGTATTTGGGGAACGAAGAAGCCGGGGGTCAGGCGCAGAGGGCGGCGCGGGCCTCGGCATGTTCGCGGGCCAGGCGGTCGATCAGCCGGGCGGCGGGGAGGATTTCACGCACCGCGCCGATGCCCTGGCCCGAGCCCCAGACCTGGCTCCAGGCCTTGGGCCGCGACGAGGCGTCGGCGAAGTTCATGTCCGACACATCGCCACGCTCCAGCCTGGCCGGGTCGAGCCCGGCGGCGCGGATCGAGGGCGCGAGGTAATTCCCCGACACCCCGGTAAAGAGCGAGGAGGTGACGACGTCCTCGGCCCCGCAATCCACGATCATGCGCTTGTATTCGGGCTGGGCATTGGCTTCCTCGGTAGCGATGAAGGGGCTGCCGACATAGGCCAGGTCCGCACCCATGGCCTGCGCCGCCAGCACCGCGCGGCCGGTGGCGATGGCGCCCGACAGCAGCAGCGGGCCGTCGAACCATTCGCGGATCTCCTGCACCAGCGCAAAGGGCGATTGCGGCCCGGCATGGCCGCCGGCACCCGCCGCCACGGCGATGAGCCCGTCGGCGCCCTTTTCGATGGCCTTGCGGGCGAAGCGGTTGTTGATGACGTCATGCAGCGCGATGCCGCCGCAATCATGCGCGGCCGCGTTCACCTCGGGGCGGGCGCCCAGGCTGGTGATCCAGATCGGCACGCGATGCTTGTGGCAGATCTCGATATCGCGCTGGAGGCGTGCATTCGAGCGATGCACGATCTGGTTCACCGCGAAGGGCGCCGCGGGATGGTCGGGATTGGCCTGGTTGTGGCGGTCCAGTTCCTCTTGGATCCGGGTCAGCCAGGCGTCGAGCAGCGGGGCCTCGCCGTCCTTTTCGCGGGCGTTGAGCGCCGGGAAGCTGCCGACGATCCCGGCCTTGCATTGCGCGATCACCAGTTCGGGCCCCGAGACGATGAACATGGGCGAGGCGACGACGGGGATGCGCAGATGCGACAGGATCGGGGGCAGCATGGGGTTCCTCGGGCTCGGGTGACGCGGGCAGATTGCCCGCGCCGCACCATGCTGCCAACCCTGCCGTGGCGTCGCGAGGGCGTCTCAGTAGGGCAGCGGGTGGCTGCAGTGCAGCTGGTCGATGCGCTTGAGCGCCTCGTCGGACAGCCGCAGGTCCAGCCCGGGCAGCAGGTGGTCGAGCTGCGCAAGATCGGTGGCGCCGATGATCGGGATCGCATGGAACGGCCGCTGGCGGGTGAAGGCGATGGCCATGTGGATCGGGTCCAGCCCCAGCTCGGCCGCGAGCCCATGCCAGGCGGCGACCGCGGCATCGGCGCGGGCGGTGCGCCGCCCGCCCAGGTTGCCCGGCCCGCCGCTGGCCCGGTCGGCTGCCGCGCGGCTGCCGGCGGGCTCGGCCCCGTTGCGGTATTTCCCGGTCAGCAGCCCCGCCGCCAGCGGCGAATAGGCCAAGAGCGTCACCCCTTCGTTCACCGCCAGTTCCGCCAGGTCGGTGTCGAAGGCGCGGTAGAGCAGGGAATATTCGTTCTGGATGCTGGCCATGCGCGGCGCGCCCATGCGTTCGGCCGTGTCGATCCAGCGCGCCGTGCCCCAGGCCGATTCGTTCGACAGGCCGATGGCGCGGACCTTGCCGGCGCGCACCGCCTCATCCAAGGCGCCCAGCACGTCCTGCATATGCGCGAGCGTCGCCGCACGGTCCTGTTTCGAAGGGTCGTAGCGCCAGTTCTGGCGGAAGGCATAGCTGCCGCGCACCGGCCAATGCAGCTGGTAGAGGTCGATATAGTCGGTTTTCAGCCGCCGGAGCGAAGCGTCGATGGTGCGGCGCAGGATGGCGCCGTCGAAGCCCTCGGCCCGCACCTTGTCGCCGGGGCCGGCGGCCTTGGTGGCGATCTGCACCCGGTCGCGGGTGCCGCGCGCGGACAGCCAGTCGCCGACGATTTCCTCGGTCCGGCCCACGGTCTCGCGCCGCACCGGGTTCACCGGGTAAAGCTCGGCCGTGTCGATGAAGGTGATGCCGGCGGCCAAGGCGCGGTCCATCTGCGCATGGGCATCGGCCGCGCCGGTCTGGTTGCCGAAGGTCATGGTGCCCAGGCAGACCGCGCTGACCCGAACCCCGCTGCTGCCAAGCGTCGTGCTGTCCATTACCGTCCTTTCGTCGCATCTGGCGGAAGAGAGTGGGAGTCGAACCCACCCGAGACAGGCTCACTGCCCCAACCGGATTTGAAGTCCGGCCGCCCCACCGGGGACGCTTCTCTTCCCTGTTCCCGCTCGTCCGGCCTGTCCGGCGTGAACAGGTCGATCCGGTGCGGGTTGATGCGACGAAGATCGCTCCGACGCAAGGTCAGACCGAGCCGGTCGAAGAAGTCAAGGATCTGGATCGCCACCTTGCGGCCGTTCTGCACCCGGTCGCGGAAATCCGGGGCGGTGAACCAGCCGTCTGGGCTGGCGGCGCCAAGGTCGCGGATGATGCCGACCATCTCGATGGTGGTGGCGCGGGCAAAGAAATGGTCATGCGCGATCTGGTCGATGCGGCCCTGGCGGGCAGCCATACGCAGGATGCGGCGGACCTCGGGTTCCTCGGCGTCGAAGGCATGGGCGAAGTCGCGCACGCGGGGCGGACGAAAGCGTTCCTCGCCCGAAAGCCGGGGCAGGATGCGCTCCAGCAGCGCCTCGTCCTCGGGCGCAAGCCGGGGCAGGTGGCCGGGCAGGCGGATGAAGGCGCCGTCCAGCGCGATGCGCCCTGCCGCCGCCTCGGTGCGCAGGAAGGTGGCGAAATCGGGCTTGGGCAGGCGCGGGTCCAGCATCAGCCGCAGCTTTTCCCGGCCCAGCCCCTGAAGATCGGCATTCTCGGCGTGAAAGGCGGCGAGTTCCGCCTGCATCTGCTGGCGCAGCGCCTGAAGCCGGGCGGGGCTGAGCGCCTGCCGCGTGCCGGGGACGATGGTGATGTCCGAAGCCGCGATGGCGCGGTCAAGCTGGGCCGGGGCCAGCGCGCGGTCGCGGGCAAAGGCACCGAGATCGACCAGCGCCAGCCCGGCCAGCGCCGACAGCGCCTCGGTCGGGTCGGGCAGGGCCATGGCGCGCAGCACGGCCAGCCGCTCGGGCCGGCTGCGGTGGCGGGCGGGGGCGCGCAGGTCGATCAGCCGGCCTCCGCCGATGGTGCGCCGGGCCGAGACGTCGCGCAGGATGAAGTGCTCGCCCAGGGTCGCGGCCAGGGGGCGGTCGAGGACGAGCTGCGCCAGCCCTTCCTCGCCCGGAGCCAGCGGCCCTTGCAGCGGCACGATGCGGGCGCCGGTTTCCGCCGCGCCCAGATGCAGGCGGGCGGGAAACCAGGTGGCCAGCGGCTTGGGCTCGGTCCCCAGCACGCGCAGCATCACGTCGATGCGCCGGGTCGGTGCGTGCAGCACGGGGTCCAGCGCCACGTCGCCGCGATGGATCGCCTCGCGCGTCACCCCCTCGCCGGCTAGGTTCAGGGCGCAACGCTGGCCGGCAAGGCCGGTTTCGGCCTTGCGGTTCTGGGCGTGAATGCCCCGCACGCGGGCCGGCAGCCCCGAGGGGCTGAGAAGGATCTGGTCGCCCGGCGCGACCCGGCCCGACAGCACCGTGCCGGTGACGACGGTGCCCGTTCCGGCCAGGGTGAAGCTGCGGTCGATGGCCATGCGAAAGCGCGCCTCGGCGGCGCGGGCGGCGGTCTGCGCCTCGGCCTGCACCAGCGCGGCGCGCAGGGCGTCGATGCCCGCCCCGGTCAGGGACGAGACAGGAAAGACCGGCGCCCCGGCCAGCCCGGTCGGGGCCAGCAGGTCCGCGATCTGGGCAGTCAGGGCGGCGATGCGGTCGGGGGGCGCAAGGTCGGATTTGGTCAGCGCGACCATGCCGTCGGCGATGCCCAGCAGGTCGAGGATCGCCAGATGCTCGCGCGTCTGCGGCATGATGCCGTCATCGGCGGCGACGACCAGCAGCGCCAGGTCGATGCCGCCGGCCCCGGCCAGCATGGTGTGGACGAATTTCTCGTGCCCCGGTACATCGACAAAGCCGGTGACGGCACCGCCGCCCAGGTCGGCATAGGCGAAGCCCAACTCGATGGTGATGCCGCGGGCCTGTTCCTCGGCCAGCCGGTCAGTCTCGATGCCGGTCAGCGCCCGGACCAGCGCGGTCTTGCCATGGTCGATATGCCCCGCCGTGCCGACAATCATCGCCCGCGCCGAGCCGCCGTCAATAGCCGGCCAGGAAGGGGTTGAAGCCGCCCCGCTTCCATTCGGTGTCCCGCATCATCAGGTCCAGGCCGAGGCTCGCCACATCGTCGGCGATGGGCTCAAGCGAGGGATTGCGGTTCTGATACAGGATCTTGACCCAGCGGTCGCATTCGCGGCAGACCTCGGCCTTGACCGTGGCCTCGCCAGTCTCGACCGAGCGATAGGAAATGCCCTTGGTCGAGCCGCAGCAGAGGCATTTCACCCGCACCTCGTTCCACAGCGTCTGGCAGGTGGCGCAGGAACAATAGCGCGCGCCCTCGGCGCCGATGCTTTCGGTCACGATGCTGGTCGCCGGGCGGCCGCCGCAGGCCGGGCAGATGCCGGTGCGGATCGGCACCAGTTGCGCCGCGTCCAGTATCGCCGCCCGCATCGCGGCATGGACCTGCAAGGCGGCGGCGGCGAACAGATGCGGGGCCACGCTGGCCTCGGGGATGGTGTCGGCCAGCACATTGCCCATGACCCAGTCCAGATCCGCAGGCTCGGCCGCCTGCAAGGCCGCCAGCGCCAGCCGCGCCGGCTCGGGCATGTCCAGCGCCGCCAGCCGCCCGAGCAGCAGCGGCAGCGCCTGTGCCAGCCCGTCGCGCATGGCGTTGCGATCAAGCGGCGGCATGCGGCTGGCGCGGGCCAGGTCGATCCGCTCGGGCGACAGCGGCTCGGGCTGGGGCAGTTCGCGGGCCAGATCGGCCTGCGCCCGGCAGATCCCGGCCAGGAAGCGCAGGTAGGGCGCAAGGTTCGGGCTGTGCCCGGCCAGGAAATCGAACCGCTCGGCGCGGGTCGAGAACAGCGCCGCGGGTTCGGGCAGGCGCGCCAGGGGAACCTTGGCGACGTCGCCGATCATCGAGGGATCAGGCTTCAGGGCGGTGGACATGGCTTCCTTTCGGGTCGCTTGCGCCTACTCTGCCGGGCCGCCGCCCTCGCGTCCAGCCAGTTCGCGCAACCATTTGCGATGGTGCCGCCAGGCCCAGCCGCCGGTCACGGTGCCGCGGGTCATGGCGCGGATGGTGCCGCGGGTCCAGATCGCCGCATAGACATGCAGGATGAAGGTCAGGATGATCGCCACCGCCGCCACCGCATGGATCAGCACTGCCCAGCGCCGCACCGGGATCGAGACCAGATGCGGGAAATATTCCTGCCAGATCATCACCCCCGATACGATCAGCACCACGATCAGCACCGACATGGCCCAGAAGACGAATTTCTGCCCGGCATTGTATTTGCCCAGCTCGGGCAGCTTTTCCTCTTCGCCGCGGACGACCTCGCCGATATGGCTGACCCAGGTGCGGTCCTCGGGCCGGGGCAGGTTCAGCCGCCACATCTGCAAAAACAGCAAAAGGAAGCTGAAGAACAGCAGGATGCCCACGAAAGGATGCAGCCAGCGCGTCATCTGCCCGCCGCCGAACAGCCCGGTCAGGAAGTAGAGCGAGGGGTGAAACAGCGCCAACCCCGAAAGCAGCAGCACGATCAGGCTGGCCGCCGTCACCCAGTGGTTCAGCCGCGTGATGCCGCGATAGCGGCTGACCGTAACCGGACGGCGGCTTTCGATATGGTCGCCCGGGGCCGAGAACATGCGCTTGGCCATCACAGCACCTCTCTTTCCGGCGGGATCGGGGGCTCGCGCCCCGAGACCAGTTCCTCGGCATGGACCTCATCCTCGGCCGAGACCTTGTTGGCGCGCGTCATCAGCCCGTGCAGGACCGAGCCGACGGCCGCCGCGCCGATGGCGGCCAGGCCCAGCGTCTTGGTCACGCCCTTCCAGCCCTCGACCACGGGCGAGATGCGTGGCTGCTCTGGCAGGTCGGAATAAAGCGAGGGCTGGTCGGCATGGTGCAACACATAGAAGACATGCGTGCCGCCCACCCCTTGCGGGTCGTAGATGCCGGCATTGTCGTAGCCGCGCGACTTCAAGTCGTCGACGCGGGCCTCGGCATGGGCCAGCATGTCCTCCTTGGTGCCGAAGACGATGGCCTGGGTCGGGCAGGCCTTGGCGCAGGCCGGCCCCTGGCCCACCGCCACCCGGTCCGAACACAGCGTGCATTTGTAGCTGACATGGGTTTTCTGGCTGATGCGCGGGATGTCGAAGGGACAGCCGGTCACGCAATAGCCGCAGCCGATGCAATTCTCGTGGATGAAATCCACGATGCCGTTCGAATATTGCACGATGGCGCCGGGGGCCGGGCAGGCCTTGAGGCAGCCCGGATCGGCGCAATGCATGCAGCCGTCCTTGCGGATCAGCCATTCGAAATCGCCGGTCTGCGGGTTCTCGTATTCCGAGAACCGCATCAGGGTGAACATGTCGGGCGTCAGGTCGTGCGGATTTTCGTAAAGGCCGACATTTTCCTCGATCTCGGGATAGGTGTCGTTCCATTCGGCGCAGGCCGACTGGCAGGCCTTGCAGCCGATGCATTTCGATACGTCGATCAGCTTGGCCACCGGCGTCAGTTCGCGCGTCGGCGGCGGCAGGTCGGGCATGGCCGAGGCGCGGACGACATCGCCCGGCCCCAGGTTGGCCTGCATCGGCTGCACCGGCGGGTTCGAGACCGCGGTGCGCGGGCTGTCGAGGTTCGGATCGGTCGTCATGACACCGCCTCCCCTGTCGCGGGTTCGATATTGACCAAGAACGCCTTGAATTCAGGCGTTTCCACATTGGCATCGCCGACAAAGGGCGTCAGGCTGTTCGGCCCGAACCCCTTGCGCGCCGCGCCCATGAAGCCCCAGTGCAGCGGGATGCCGATGACATGCACCAGCTTGTCGCCGCATTGCATCGGCTTCAGCCGTCCCGTCACCAGGGCCTTGGCCCTGACCTCGCCCCGCTTGGACCAGACCCGCACCCAGCCGCCGCGCCGGATGCCCTTTTCGGCGGCCAGCTCTTCGCTGATCTCGACGAAGAACTCGGGCTGCAGGGCAGCGTTGATGCGGTTGTGCTTGGTCCAGTAGTGGAAATGCTCGGTCAGGCGATACGAGGTCGCCGCGATCGGGAACTCCTCGCTGGTGGCGAATTGCTCGGCATCGCTGGCAAAGACCCGTGCCACCGGGTTGCCGCGCATCTGCGGGTTGAACACGTTGGCCAGGGGCGACTCGAACGGCTCCATATGCGTCGGGAAGGGACCGTCGCGCATCAAGCCCCGCGTGAACAGGCGCGAAACGCCTTCGGGGTTCATGATGAAGGGACCGACATCGCCGGGCCTGGCCGTGGGCGCAATGTCGGGCACGTCGTAGCCGGTCCATTTCTCGCCGTCCCATTCCAGCAGCTTGCGCGAGGGATCCCAGGGCCGGCCCTGCATGTCGGCAGAGGCGCGATTGTAAAGGATCCGCCGGTTCAGCGGCCAGGAAAAGGCCCAGTTCGGATAGGCGCCGGTCTCATCGGGGTCGATATTGTCCCGTCGCGCCATGTTGTTGCCGTCCTCGTTCCAGCAGCCGGAATAGATCCAGCAGGCGCCCATGGTCGTGCCGTCGTCACGATACTGGCTGAAATTCAGCAATTGCTTGCCCTTGGCGGTCAGCAGTTTCGTCGGGTCGGCGGTGTCGTAGACATCCTCCAGCGCCCGGCCGTTCAGCTCCTTGGCCAGTTCCTCGGGCGAGGGCTCGTCGGGGTCGGCATAGTCCCAGGTCAGGTTCAGGATCGGGTCGGGGAAGACGCCGCCTTCCTCCTGGTAGAGCTTTTTCACGCGCAGGAAGATCTGCGCCATGATCCAGGTGTCATGCCTGGCCTGGCCGGGCGGCGTCGCCGCCGACCAGTGCCATTGCAGCCAGCGGCCGGAATTGACCAGCGCGCCATCATCCTCGGCAAAGCAGGACGAGGGCAGTTCCAGCACCTCGGTCTGGATCGAGGCGGTGTCCACGTCGTTATGTTCGCCGTGGTTTTCCCAGAAATGCGCCGTCTCGGTCGCCAGCGGGTCCATGACCACCAGGAGCTTCAGCTTGCTGAGCGCCGCCGTGACCTTGCCCCGGTTCGGGAAGGACAGCAGCGGGTTGAAGCCCTGGCAGAAATAGATGTTGACCCGGCCGGCATCCATCAGCTCGAACATGCGCAGGATGTCATAGGTCGGCACGTCCAGCTTGGGCAGGTAGTGATAGGCCCAGTCGTTCTCGGCCGTGGCCGCGTCGCCCCACATGGCCTTCATGAAGCTGACCATGAACTTGGGATAGTTCTGCCAATAGCTGGTCTGGCCCGGCCGCAGCGGCGTGAAGCTGCGGCTGGACATATAGGTCTGCCAGTCCGGCTCCTTCTCGGTCGGGATGTTCAGGTAGCCGGGAATCAGGTTCGACATCAGCCCGATATCGGTCAGGCCCTGGATGTTGGAATGGCCGCGCAGCGCGTTCATCCCGCCGCCCCGGACGCCGATATTGCCCAGGATCAGCTGCAGCATCGCCATGCCGCGGATGTTCTGCGAACCCTTGGCATGCTGGGTCCAGCCCAGCGCATACATCGAGGTCATGGTCTTGTCGGGCGCCGAGCATTCGCCGATCATCTCGGCGATCTTGAGGAAGCGGTCCCTGGGCGTGCCGCAGACCTGTTCGACCAGTTCCGGCGTATAGCGCGAGACATGTTCCTTGAGCAGGTTCCAGACGCAGCGCGGATGCTCCAGCGTCATGTCCACGGTGGCAAAGCCGTCCTCGCCGATGACATAGTCCCAGCCCGACTTGTCATAGTCGCGCTTTTCCGGGTCGTAGCCGGTGAACAGCCCGTCGCTCCAGCCGAACTCGTCCTTCACCAGCCAGGCGGCATTGGTGAAGTTGCGGACGTAATCCCATTGCACCTTGTCGTTCTGGATCAACCAGTTGATCAGGCCCATCAGGAAGGCAATGTCCGAGCCGGGCCGGATCGGCGCATAGTAATCGGCCACCGAGGCGGTGCGGGTAAAGCGCGGGTCCACCACGATCAGCCGGGCGCCGCGCGTGGCCTTGGCTTCGGTCACCCATTTGAATCCGCAGGGATGGGCTTCGGCGGCATTGCCGCCCATGACGACCACGAGGTCGGTATTCTTGATGTCGGTCCAGGAGTTGGTCATCGCTCCACGGCCAAATGTCGGGCCCAAACTGGACACCGTGGGGCCGTGTCAGACGCGCGCCTGGTTGTCGAATCCGACGATCCCCATGGACCTGACCACCTTGTAGGTCAGCCATGCGGTTTCATTGGTGGTGGCCGAGGCCGCCAGGTAGCCGGTGGTGGTCCAGCGGTTGACGGGCACGCCGTCGTCGTTGGTCAGTACCATGTTGGCATCGCGGTCGTCCTTGAGCGCGCGGGCGATCTTGTCCAGCGCCTCTTCCCAGGAGATCTCCTCGAAGCTGGCTGCGCCGGGCCGGCGGATGCGCGGCGTGGTCAGGCGCGTCTCGGCATTGACGAAGTCCTTGAGCGCCGCGCCTTTCGGGCAAAGCGTGCCGCGATTGGTCGGATGGTCGGCATCGCCCTCGATATGGACGACCCTGGCCTCTTCGCCGGCCTTCAGGTCGCCGTCGGAATAGATGATGACGCCGCAGGCGACCGAGCAATAGGGGCAGGTATTGCGCGTCTCGGTCGTCGAGGCCAGCTTGAAGGCACGCACATGCGCCTGTTCCGCCGCCTCCGCCCCGCCGAAGCCCATGGCCCCCAGCGATGTCGCCGCGACACCCGCACCCGCCAGTTTCAGGAAACCGCGCCGCGAGAGGTCGATATTCATCGTGCCCTCCTTTTGCCTGTCGTAGAGATAGGTACCGGGTCAGGATCACCCGGTATGGTAGTTCTGTCAAGCGCGGCAGGACAAGGGGCGGAACCTTTCGGCCCGCCCCTTTTCCCAGAAAAACCGGGGGTTTTTGCCATGCTGTGACCGTGGTGCCGGTCAGACCTCGACCGAGACCGCCCCGATCGGATGCGAGCAGCAGGCCAGGATATAGCCCTCCTCGATATCCTCGTCGGTGATGCCGCCGTTATGGACCATATGCACTTCGCCGGCGGTCTTGCGAATCTTGCAGGTGCCGCACAGGCCGAAGGTGCAGCCCGAAGGGATGTTCAGCCCATTGGCCTTGGCCACCGCCAGCACCGTGTCGGTCTCGTTGCATTTCGCCACCACGCCTGAACTTTCGAAGGTGATCTGGGCGGCGCTGTCCTCGTCCGGGACCACGTCGTCCAGCACCGGGGCCTCGGCCTCGGTGCGGATCGGGGCGCCGAAGCTTTCCTGGTGGTAATGGTCCATGTCGAAGCCCAGCGCGATCAGCATGTCGCGCACCGCCTGCATGAAGGGCTCGGGCCCGCAGCAGAACACCTCGCGCTCCAGGTAGTCCGGCGCCATCAGGCCCAGCATGATCTGGTTCAGCCGGCCGCGATAGCCGTGCCAGGTGCGGAACGGGTCGGAGTCCTCGACCGTGAAGCGCAATTGCAGCCCCGGCACCCGGTCGGCCATGCCTTCCAGCCGCTGGCGGAAGATGATCTCGCTAGGGCTGCGCGCGGCATGGACGAAGACGATGTCCGGCATCTCTCCCGAATCCCAGGCCCAGGTGGTCATCGACATTACCGGGGTGATGCCCGAACCGGCCGAGATGAACAGGTATTTCGGCGCCTCGTGCCGGACGAAGGAAAAAATCCCCGCCGGCCCGAAGGCCTTGAGCCGCATGCCCGGCCGCAGGTGGTCGATCATCCAGCGCCCGCCGACGCTGCCCGGCTGCGCCTTGACCGTGACCGAGATGGACAGCGGCCGCGACGGGCTGGAGCTGATCGTATAGGTGCGCTGCACGTTGCCGCCCGGAACCGGCAGGTCCAGGGTGACGAACTGGCCGGGCTGATAATCGAACCAGGCCCCCGAAGGCGCGCGGAAGGTAAAGGTGGCGGTGTCCGAGGTCTCGGGCACCACCATCACGCATTCCAGCGGCTCGTCGTCCTTCCACGGCTTGTCGCCGAATGCCTTGACCAGGACCGCCATTATTCCGCCGCCATGGCCGGACGCGGCGACAGGCGATCCAGCATCTGCCGCACATACCAGTCGACGAAATGGATCACGCCCTCTTCCTGGTGGGGCGAATAGGGGCCGGGCTCATAGGCCGGGGACAGGATGCCCTTCTGGTTCTCCTCGACCACGCGGCGGTCCTCGTCATTGGTGGCCAGCCAGACCTCGGTCAGCTTCTGCAGGTCGTAGTCGACACCCTCGACCGCATCCTTGTGGACCAGCCATTTCGAGGTCACCTCGGTCTCGGTGGGCGAGATCGGCAGCAGGCGGAAGACGATGGCATGGTCGGGCAGGAAGTGGTTCCAGCTGGACGGGAAGTGATAGAACATCAGGCTGCCGGCGTCGTTCCACGGGATCGTGCCCATGCGCCGGTTCACCGCCGCCTTGGTGGACATGGTGAAGCTTTCGGCATTGTTCAGCAGCGGCACGCGGGCGAAGCGCCATTGCATCCCCGGCTCGTTCACGAAGCGCGCGGGCAGGCCGGCCTGGTCGCAGCGGTTCCAATGCGCCAGGATCTCGGGCGAGGCGGCGTTGGGCCCCTCCATCACCGTCATCAGCGGGTTGTCGGAATAGGTCCGGCACAGCGAGGGATGGCTGCCGCCGCAATGGTAGCATTCGCGGTTGTTCTCGATCACCAGCTTCCAGTTGCCCTTCTCGACGATGGTCGAGGTGAAGGCGACCTTGGCGTTTGCGAGGTCGCTGGCGCCGACGTAATCACGCAGATAACCGCCCAGCGGCTCGAAATCCGGCGGGTTGTCGGCCAGGCAGATGAACACCATGCCGCCCTCGGTCCGGCAATGGACCGGCTTGAGGCTGTATTTCGAGGCATCGAAATCCGGCCCCATGTCGCGGGCGAACAGCAGTTTGCCGTCGAGGTCGTAGGTCCATTGGTGATAGGGACAGACCAGCTTGGGCGAGCTGCCGTTCTGCTTGGGGCACAGCCGCTGGCCGCGATGGCGGCAGACGTTGTGGAAGGCACGGATCTGGCCGTCGGCGCCGCGCACGATCACCACCGGATACTGCCCGATCTGCAAGGTGGCGTGGTTGCCGGTCTTGGGAATGTCGCAGGAAGGGATGGCGAACACCCATTCGCGATACCAGAGATTCTCCAGATCGGCCTGGTAGACGCCCTGGTCGCAATAGAGGTCGCGGCTGAGCGAGAAGTTCTTTCGCCGGTTGGCGAGCTGGTCCAGGATTTCGGCTGTGTTCAGCATGGCTTGATTCCGTCACAAGGGGCGTCCTTGGCAAAGCATTGCACCGCTTTGGCGGGTCGCAATTCGCCAAATGCGACGCCCGGATGACGCAAACGCACCTCGGGCGCTTTTGCGTAGCCCCGAGCCCCGCCTCCAGAGACAGGCAGGCCCCGAAAGGGGTCATTCGGAAGCAGCTGCCACGCCGCCAGCAAGCGCGGGTATAAGCCTGGGGATAAACGGCCGCGACTCGGGAGGTCGAATCTGTGGAGATCGCGCGGCCTTTTCCATGTCTACGGATCGCCGCTTGGGACAGAGCAGGAACGGAGCCGGCTTCTCCACATGTCCATAACCGGCTGCAAACCACCCACAAGCTGTGGAAAAGAAAAATTTTCACAAACTTATCCACAGGTGGTTTTTGCTTATCATGCTGTTTGTGATGGAATTTTTCGTTAACAAATCGTTAACGGTGTTTTTTTCCCCAAGCGCCGCGGTCTGGGGAAGGTCAAGGCGGAGCCAGGATTTCCAGTCATCCACAGGCCCAACAACATCATCATCCTTATCTTTATCTTCATTTCTTTTTGATAGAGAGAGGACGGCGGAGGTGTGCCATGAACGATTTCCTGCCCCTTGCTTACCCCTGGATCAAAGCGTTGCATGTCATGGCGGTGCTTTCCTGGATGGCGGGGCTGTTTTACCTGCCGCGGCTGTTCGTCTATCACGCGGAACGCGGCCATATCGGGCAAGAGCCAGCGCAATCCTTCCAGATCATGGAGGACAAGCTGCTGCGGCTGATCATGAATCCGGCGATGATCGTGACCTGGATCGCCGGCCTTGCGCTGGTGCTGACGCCGGGAATCGTGGACTGGACGATGATCTGGCCCTGGACCAAGGCAGCCGGCGTGCTGGGCATGACCTGGTTTCACATGTGGCTGGCCGGCCAGCGCAAGGCGCTGCTGCAGGGCCGGGGCCTGAGCGGGCGGCGCTATCGGATGATGAACGAGGTGCCGACGTTGCTGATGGTCCTGATCGTGCTGTCGGTGATCGTGAAATTCTAGAAGAATTGACTCGCGCGCGGATTATGCCTATGTGACGCGGCATCCGCCGTCCGGCGGATTTTTCCTGACACAGTTTCCTGCGCGGGCCGATCATGCGTCGGGCAGCGCGCGCCCATAGGCTAGATATGACCGAAGAACGTCTCAACCTGTCCGATCTCAAGGCCAAGAGCCCGGCCGATCTGCTGGCCATGGCCGAGGAATGGGAGATCGAGAACGCCTCGACCATGCGCAAGGGCGAGATGATGTTCTCGATCCTCAAGGAACATGCCGAGGAGGGCTTCGAGATCGGCGGCGACGGCGTGCTGGAGGTGGTCCAGGACGGTTTCGGTTTCCTGCGCTCGCCCGAGGCGAACTACCTGCCGGGTCCTGACGACATCTATGTCAGCCCCGACATGATCCGCCAGCACAGCCTGCGCACCGGCGACACGGTCGAGGGCGTGATCCGCGCGCCGGGCGAGAATGAGCGTTATTTCGCCCTGACCAAGGTCGAGAAGATCAATTTCGAGAATCCCGAAAAGGCCCGCCACAAGGTCGCCTTCGACAACCTGACGCCGCTTTACCCCAATGAGCGGCTGAAGATGGAGATCGAGGATCCGACCATCAAGGACCGTTCCGCCCGGATCATCGACCTGGTGGCGCCGATCGGCAAGGGCCAGCGTTCGCTGATCGTGGCGCCGCCACGCACCGGCAAGACCGTGCTGCTGCAAAACATCGCCCATTCGATCGAGAAGAACCATCCAGAGTGCTATCTGATCGTGCTGCTGATCGACGAGCGGCCGGAAGAGGTGACGGACATGCAGCGTTCGGTGAAGGGCGAGGTCATTTCCTCGACCTTCGACGAACCCGCCAGCCGCCATGTCGCCGTTTCGGAAATGGTGATCGAAAAGGCCAAGCGCCTGGTCGAGCATAAACGAGATGTTGTTATCCTTCTGGATTCTATCACAAGACTTGGTAGGGCCTTCAACACCGTGGTGCCCAGTTCGGGCAAGGTGCTGACCGGCGGCGTCGATGCGAATGCCTTGCAGCGTCCGAAGCGGTTCTTTGGCGCGGCGCGCAACATCGAGGAAGGCGGTTCGCTGACCATCATCGCCACGGCGCTGATCGATACCGGCTCGCGCATGGACGAGGTGATCTTCGAGGAATTCAAGGGCACCGGCAACAGCGAGATCGTTCTGGACCGCAAGGTGGCCGACAAGCGCGTGTTCCCGGCGATGGACATCCTCAAGTCCGGCACCCGCAAGGAAGAACTGCTGGTGGATGCCAAGGATCTGCAAAAGACCTATCTGCTGCGGCGCATCCTGAACCCGATGGGAACCACGGATGCGATCGAATTCCTGATCTCGAAGCTGAAGCAGACCAAGACCAACAGCGAATTCTTCGATTCGATGAACGCCTGACGGCGCGGAGGATGCGGTGGATACGATCTTTGCCGAGGCCACCCCGCCCGGCCGAGGGGGGGTTTCCGTCGTCCGCCTGAGCGGACCGAAGGCGCGTGCGGTCTTGGAATCCTTGGCCGGACCAGTGGCGACGCCGCGCATGGCGGCGCTGCGGGCGCTGCGGGACGGAGAGGATCTGATTGACCGCGCGTTGGTCATCTGGTTCGAGGAAGGCCACAGCTTTACGGGTGAGGAAGTGGCCGAAATGCATCTGCACGGTGCGCCGGTCATTGCCAACAGGCTGGCGCAGGCGCTTCTGGCCCGGGGATTGCGAAGGGCCGAGGCAGGAGAGTTCAGCAACCGGGCCTTTCTCAATGGCCGCATGGACCTGGCTGAAGCCGAAGGGTTGGCCGATCTGCTTTCCGCTGAGACGGAAGCACAGCGAAAGCTGGCAATGCGGGCAACAGAAGGGGAACTGGGTCGAAAGGCCGATGAACTGCGCGCCAAGTTGGTTCGTGCCGGGGCCCTGATCGAAGCCAGCATCGATTTCGCCGATGAGGAGGTGCCCGAGGAGGTTCCGGCAGAGGCGCTGGATTTGATCGAGGCGGTTCGTAGCGATATCCGGCTGATGCTGGCAGGCTATCCGGCGACCGAACGGTTGCGGCAAGGTTATGTCGTGGCGATAATCGGGCCGCCGAACGCCGGGAAATCGACGCTTCTGAATCGCATCGGCCAGCGCGACATCGCCCTGGTTTCCGAGATCGCGGGGACGACGCGGGATATTCTGGAACTTCATACCGATCTGCGCGGCTTGCCGGTGACCTTCCTGGATACGGCCGGGTTGCGCGAAAGCAGTGATCCCGTGGAGGCCATGGGGGTTGCGCGGGGGGTGCAGAAAGCGGCCGAGGCCGACTTGCGCATCCACCTTTCGGTTGATGGGCTTGCCGGCGAAGCCGCGAAGGAGGACGATATCATCGTTCGTGCCAAGGCAGATCTTGGGCGAGGCGCAGGAATATCGATCTCGGGCCTGACCGGGGAAGGGGTCGCGGAATTGCTGGATCTGGTCTATGATCGCCTGCGAGTCAGGGCGGCAGCGTCCGGGCTGGTGGGACACAAGAGGCAGGCGGAAGCCTTGCAGCGCGCCCTGGCAGCCCTTGAAGTCGAGTATAGCACCGCACCGGAGTTTCTTGCCGAAGCCTTGCGGCAAGCGGCACAAGCTTTGGCGATGATGGTTGGGCGGGTGGGGGCCGAGGATTATCTGGACGAGATCTTCAGTTCCTTCTGTATCGGAAAATAGGGTTTCACGTGAAACAATTCGACGTAATCGTGATTGGTGGAGGCCATGCCGGTTTGGAAGCCGCCATGGCTGCTGCGCGCATGGGCGCGGAAACCGCGCTGATAACGCTGAATCGCGATGATCTGGGTACGATGTCCTGCAATCCCGCGATTGGCGGGTTGGGAAAAGGCCACCTGGTGCGTGAAATCGATGCGCTTGACGGTGTCATGGGAAGACTGGCCGATGCCGCCGGCATCCAGTTCCGGCTGCTGAATCGCCGCAAGGGGCCTGCTGTGCAGGGACCGCGCGCACAAGCTGACCGCAAGATCTATCGAGCCGCTGCGGCGCGGGTCATGGCCGGGCAGGCCGGCTTGTCCCTGGTGCTTGGCGAAGCAGCCGAATTGCTGCATGAACAGGCCGAGTTGCGCGGTTTGCGGCTGGCCGATGGCACAGAATTGCAGGCCCGGCAGATCATCCTGACCACGGGAACCTTTCTTAACGGGTTGATTCACATAGGCGATGTGACCCGTCCCGCCGGCCGTTGGGGCGGGCCGGCATCGGTGCAGCTTGCTGCATCGCTTCGCCCGCTCAACCTACCGCTGGGTCGACTGAAAACGGGCACTCCCCCGCGCATTCTTCGCAGCAGCATCGACTGGGAAAGCCTGGATCAGCAACCGGGCGACGATGAGCCGACAATGTTCTCCTATCTGTCCTCGGGCCCGAAGATACGGCAGATCAGCTGCGCGATTACCCATACGAATCCAGAAACCCACGGGATCATCCGCGACAACCTGGCCCGTTCGGCGATGTATGGCGGCCGCATTGATGGGGTGGGGCCTCGCTACTGCCCATCGATCGAAGACAAGATCGTCCGCTTTGCCCAGAAGGATTCGCACCAGATTTTCCTGGAGCCAGAAGGTTTGGACAGTGATCTGGTCTATCCCAATGGCATTTCGACATCCTTGCCCGAAGATGTCCAGCTGGCCTATGTCCGGTCGATCCGCGGCCTGGAAGCGGCTGAAATCGTGCAGCCCGGCTATGCGGTGGAATATGACTATGTCGATCCGCGGGCGCTGACGCCGACGCTGGAAACCAAGGCCCTGTCGGGGCTGTTCCTTGCCGGACAAATCAACGGCACGACCGGCTATGAGGAGGCCGCAGCGCAAGGCTTGGTGGCGGGCCTCAATGCCGCGCTGAAAGCGCAAGGCCGAGAGATGCTGCATTTCTCCCGTTCTCAAAGCTACATCGGAGTGATGATCGACGATCTTACCACCCGAGGCGTCAGTGAACCTTACCGGATGTTTACTTCCCGCGCAGAATTTCGCCTTTCTCTGCGGGCGGATAATGCAGACCAGCGCCTGACCCCGCTGGGGATTGAGATCGGCTGCGTGGGGCAAGCGCGCCAGCAGGCGTTCTCCGAAAAGATGCGGCGCTATTCCGCGGCGCGGATTCGGGCCGAATCCGTAAGCCTTACCCCTACGGAACTTTCCCGAGCCGGGATCGAGGTGCGGCAAGATGGTGTTAGGCGCAGCCTGTTCGCGCTGCTTGCTCAGCAGGAAATACCGCAAGATCAAGTTCTTGCACTGGACGACGAGCTTTCTTCGTACGACCCGGCCACTATTGCGCAACTGGCAGCGGATGCGCTCTATCATCAATACATGGACCGCCAGGGCAAAGATGCCGAACTGTTGCGCAAGGAAGAGTCCGTGGTCATTCCGGCCGAGTTCGACTATGATGCGCTTTCGGGCCTGTCAAATGAACTCAAATCCAAGCTGAACAGATATCGGCCCGGAACCCTCGCCGCGGCCGCGGGGATCGAGGGCATGACTCCCGCGGCCTTGACGCTGATTCTCGCCGTGATCCGCATTGGTGCCCGGAAAACCGCGTGATGGGTGTTTCACGTGAAACAGAGCGTCTTGCTGCCTATGTGGGGTTGCTGCGGAAATGGAACCCGGCGATCAACCTGATCGCACCGTCCACGGTAGAGCAGATCGAGACCCGGCATATCGCGGACAGCTTGCAATTGGCCGAGATTGCTGAAAATTCTCCGGGAAATTGGGTCGATCTGGGCAGCGGTGGCGGATTTCCCGGTGTCGTGATGGCGATCATGCGGCCTGAGCTGCAATTGACCATGGTGGAAAGCGACCAACGCAAGGCTGCCTTCTTGCGCAATGTGCTGCGTGAGCTGGCGCTGCCGCATGCGCGAGTGCTGTGCAAGCGCATCGAGGCCGTGGATAGGCTTGATGCTGCCAATATCAGCGCAAGGGCCCTTGCCCCGCTTCCTCAGCTCATGGCATATGTGGACCGGCACCTGAGCGCATCTGGAACGGCATGGCTCATGAAGGGCCGAAACTGGCAGGACGAGGTCGCTCAGGCGCGAACCGATTGGAAATTCGAACTAAAGCCCCATCAAAGCACGACTGACCCTGACGCGGCCATTCTGGAAATTACGGAAGTTCGCCATGCATGAGACACGCATCATTGCCGTTGCAAACCAGAAGGGCGGCGTGGGAAAGACCACCACGGCGATCAATCTTGGCGCTGCCCTGGCCGAGCAAGGCCAGCGGGTCGCGATCATAGATCTTGATCCGCAAGGCAACGCTTCGACAGGACTTGGGGTGGCGCTGGAGGATCGGGTTCTGACCTCTTACGATCTGCTGACCGGCGAGCAGGCGTTATCCGAGACCCTGCGCGACACGGCGATCGCCAACCTTCGTCTTGTCCCATCCAATCGGGATCTGGCCTCGGCAGATTTCGAACTGTCCAATCGTTCCGGCCGGACCCAGCTCCTGCGGCGAAAGCTGACGGTTCCTGCGGAGCTGGACTATATCCTGATCGATTGCCCGCCGGCGCTTGGCCTTCTGACCGTCAATGCCATGGTAGCTTCGGACAGCGTCCTGGTGCCGCTGCAAGCCGAATTCTATGCGCTGGAGGGGCTTTCGCAACTGCTGATGACCGTGCGCGAGGTTCGCCAGACCGCCAATCCCGACCTGCGGATCGAGGGCGTGTTGCTGACCATGGCGGATAATCGCAACAACCTGTCGCAGCAGGTCGAGGCAGATGCGCGCAACACCCTTTCCGGGCTGGTCTATCGCACGGTGATTCCGCGCAATGTCCGGCTGTCCGAGGCGCCGTCCCATGCCATGCCGGTGCTGCAATACGATCCGAACTCCAAGGGAAGCCACGCCTATCGCGAATTGGCTGCCGAGTTCCTGTCCCGTCAATTCGCGACCGCCTGAGGAGGAATTATGGCAGAGAACAAGCTTGAAAAGCGCGGTCTGGGTCGTGGCCTTTCGGCCCTGATGGCCGATGTCGACCTGATTCCATCCGAACGTCCGGCCCCGCGGCAGATCCTTCCGGTCGAGCAGCTGACCCCCAACCCCGACCAGCCGCGCCGCAGCTTCGCCCCCGAGGCCTTGCAGGAACTGGCCGATTCGCTGAGGACGCGCGGCATGTTGCAGCCGCTGATCGTCCGCCCGCACCCGTCGGATCGCGGCCTTTACCAGATCGTTGCCGGTGAACGGCGCTGGCGCGCTGCGCAGATTGCCCAGCTTCACGAGGTGCCGGTCATCGTCCGCGACCTCGACGATACCGAGGTGCTGGAGGTCGCCATCGTCGAGAATATCCAGCGCGCCGACCTGAATGCCATCGAGGAGGCGGCATCCTATCGCCAGCTTATGGACCGTTTCGGCCATACCCAGGAAAAGCTGGCGGAGGCGCTGAACAAGAGCCGCAGCCATATCGCCAACCTGTTGCGCTTGCTGAACCTGCCGGAACAGGTCCAGGCTTGGCTCAAGGAAGGCAAGCTGACCGCCGGACATGCCCGCGCCCTGATCACCGCGGCCAATCCGGTCGAACTGGCGCGGAAGGTGATCGAAAAGAACCTCTCGGTGCGCGAGACCGAGGATCTGGTGCGCCGCCAGGCCGAAGGCGCCCGGACGCAAAAGCCCCGCAATCCCAGGTACGAAAAGGATGCCGACACCCGTGCGCTCGAAGGCGATTTGACCGCACATCTGAAAATGAAGGTGGCGATCAACCATGCCGGGGTCGATGGCGGCCAGGTCGTCATCACCTATCGCGACCTGGATCAGCTTGATCGGCTGTGCCAGATTCTTGCCGGCAACTGACCACAATATCTGGTATATCACAGCGTCAGCACGCCTAGACTTGCTATACTTGGCCAGAAAAAACCCCGGAGTCTCCTCCGGGGTTCGGCGCTTTCCGACGACGTAATCGGCTCAGCTTGCGGGGGTGGAGCTGACGCCCACCTTGGCTGGGCGCAACAGCCGGTCATGCAGCATGAAGCCGTTATCCATGACCTGGATGATGTTTCCCGCCATGGTGCCGGGAACCGGCGCTTCGAACATGGCCTCGTGCTGCTGGGGATCGAATTTCTCGCCCAGGGTCGGGGTGATGACCTTGATGCCGTGCTTGGCAAAGACGTTGTTCAGTTCGCGCAGGGTCAGCTCGACACCCTCGATCAGGGCCGCCGCCGCGGTGCGCTGCTCGTCGCCCGCGGCATCCAGCGCGCGGGTCAGGGCGTCATGCACCGGCAGCAGGTCGCGCGCCAGGCGCGAGCCGCCGTATTGCTCGGCATCTCGGCGATCCTTCTCGGCCCGCTTGCGGGCATTCTCGGCATCGGCCAGTGCCCGCATGAAGCGGTCGCGGTATTCATCCCGCTCGGCGATCAGCGCCTCGACATCGGGCGAGGGGGTCTCATCGGCCGGCGGGTCGATGATCTCCTCATCCAGCGGGCTGCCGTTCGGGTTTTCCTTCGTCATGTCCTCATCATCCTTTCCGGCCCGAAATCAACCGGCCGACAAGCTGCGCAGTATAGTCCACGATCGGCACGATGCGGCCATAGTTCAGCCGCGTCGGACCGATGACGCCGACCGCGCCAACAATCTTTCGGTCGGCATTCATATAGGGCGAAACGACGAGAGAGGAACCGGAAAGTGAAAAAAGCTTGTTCTCGGAGCCGATGAAAATGCGCACGCCCTCGCCCTGCTCGGCCAGTTCCAGGAATTCGGCGATGTCGCGCTTGCGCTCCAGGTCGTCGAACAGGCTGCGGATTCGGTCCAGATCGGCCAGTTCATGCGCCAGAAGATTGGCGCGGCCGCGCACGATCAGCCGCGGATCGCTGCTTTCCCCCTCCCACAGCGCCAGGCCCGAGGACACCAGCGCCGCGGCGATGCTGTCCAGCTTTTGCCGGCTCGCCTCGATTTCCTGCGCGACGCTGCGCCGCAATTCCGCCAGGGTGCGACCTTCCGCCACGGCATTCAGGAAATTCGCTGCCTCGCGCATCGAACTGGCGGTATGGCCGGGCGGGGGGGTAAAGACCCGGTTCTCGACCCGGCCGTCGGCAAAGACCAGCACCACCAGCGCCCGGTCGGGGGCCAGGCTGACGAATTCGATGTGCCGGACCGGTGCCTCCTGCTTGGGCATCAGCACCAGCGAGGCGCCCTGGGTCAGCGCCGACAGCGCGGTGCTGATCCGGTCCAGCATGACGCCGGTATTGCCGCTGTCGTCGCCCAGCGTCTCGTCGATCATCTCCCGGTCGCTGTCGGCGACCGGGCCGGCCTCCATCAGCCCGTCCACGAACAGCCGCAGCCCCAGCTGCGTGGGCATGCGTCCGGCCGAGATATGCGGGTGGTCCAGCAGCCCCAGCAGTTCCAGATCCTGCATCACGTTGCGGATCGTCGCGGCGCTGACCTTTTCGGACATTTCGCGGGTCAAGGTGCGCGAGCCGACCGGCTCGCCGGTGGCAAGATAGGCTTCGACCACGCGGCGAAAGACTTCGCGCGAGCGGTCGTTGAGATCGGAAAGCAGCGCGGTTTCTGGCATCGGCATTCTGTCAGGACGTTCTCGGGTTGCGGTCGGGGGCCTCCGACCTGTATCTGAACGGCAAAACCCCCGAAAGGAATGAAAGATGCGCCCCTCTGGCCGGAATTTAAGTGATATGCGTCCGATTTCAATCGAAACGGGCATCATGCGCCATGCCGAGGGTTCCTGCCTGATCTCTTGCGGCGACACCCGCGTGCTCTGCTCGGCCACGATCGAGGAGAAGGCGCCGCCCTTTCTCAAGGGTTCGGGCCAGGGCTGGGTGACGGCGGAATACGGCATGCTGCCGCGGGCCACGAACAGCCGCAACCGGCGCGAGGCGGCAGCCGGCAAGCAATCCGGCCGCACGCAGGAGATCCAGCGCCTGATCGGCCGCGCCCTGCGCGCCGGGGTGGACCGCCGCGCGCTGGGGGAACGGCAGATCGTCATCGATTGCGACGTGATCCAGGCCGATGGCGGCACCCGCTGCGCTGCGATCACCGGCGGCTGGGTGGCGTTGCGGATGGCGGTGAACAGGCTCCTGAAGGCCGGCATCGTCACCGCCGACCCGATCATGGACCATGTCGCCGCGGTGTCATGCGGCATCTATGCCGGGCAGGCGATCCTGGACCTGGACTATGCCGAGGACAGCGAGGCCGGCACCGACGGCAATTTCATCATGACCGGGGCCGGGCGGCTGATCGAGGTGCAGATGTCGGCCGAGGGCGCCACCTTCTCGCGCCCCGAGATGAACCAGTTGCTCGACCTGGCCGAATCCGGCATCGCCGAGCTGGTCCGTGCCCAGAACGAGGCTGTCGCATGCGCAAGCTGACCGAGAAGAAGCTGCTGGTCGCGACCCACAACAGGGGCAAGCTGGACGAGATCCGCGCCATGATGGCCCCGCATGGCATCGAGGTGACCTCGGCCGGCGAGATGGGCCTGCCCGAACCGGCCGAGACCGAGTCGAGCTTCATCGGCAATGCCCGTATCAAGGCCCGCGCCGCCATGCAGGCGACCGGCCTGCCGGTGCTGGCCGATGACAGCGGCATCACCGTCGACGGGCTGGACGGCGCGCCCGGCGTCTATACCGCCGACTGGGCCGAGACCCCGCAGGGCCGCGATTTCATGCAGGCCATGACCCGCACCTGGCGCGAGCTGGACGAGCGTGGCGTGGCCGAGCCGCGCAGCGCGCAGTTCCGCGCCACGCTGATCCTGCTCTGGCCCGACGGGCACGAGGAGATCTTCGAGGGCGTCGCGCCCGGCCGGCTGGTCTGGCCGCCGCGCGGCCAGCAGGGCCACGGTTACGACCCGATCTTCGTGCCCGACGGCCATGACCTGACCTATGCCGAGATGCCGCCCGAGCAGAAGAATGCCATCAGCCACCGCGCCCGCGCCTTCCGCAAGCTGGAGGCGCTCTTTGCATAGGATCTCGACCGGATCGCCCTTCGAATCGGCGCTCGGCTACAGCCGGGCGGTCGTGAAGGGGCCGTGGTGCTTCGTCTCGGGCACCACCGGTTACGATTACGCGGCCATGGCCATGCCCGACAGCGCCGCCGAACAGGCGCAGAACGCCTTTGCTACCATCTTCGCAACCCTGGCCGAGGCCGGTTTCGCACCTGCCGATATCGTGCGCGTGCAATACACCATCGCCGACCCGGCGGTCCTCGACGAGATCACGCCGGTCCTGGGCGAGGCGATGAAGGATGCGTTACCCGCCGCGACCATGGTTGTCGCCGGGCTCATCAGGCCCGAAATGAAGGTCGAGATCGAAGTGACCGCCTTTCGGGAGTGACCCAGCCCATGCCAGCCCTCGCCGCCAGCGCCGCGCCCGCCCAGGATCTTGCCGAGGATTGGCGGGCGGGCGGCTTCGGGCTTTACGTCCACTGGCCCTTTTGCGCCGCGAAATGCCCCTATTGCGATTTCAACAGCCATGTCGCTTCCGCGATCGACCAGGGCCGCTGGATGGCCGCCTATCGTGCCGAGATCGCCCGGCTGGGGCAGGAGATGCCCGGCCGGGTGCTGAACAGCATCTTCTTCGGCGGCGGCACCCCCAGCCTGATGGCGCCCGAAACCGTGGCCGGGGTGATCGAGGCCGCGCGCGCCGCCTGGCCTTTTGCCAATGACATCGAGATCACGCTGGAAGCCAACCCGACCAGCGTCGAGACCGGCCGCTTCCGCGCCTATGCCGATGCCGGCGTCAACCGCGTCTCGATGGGGGTGCAGGCGCTGAACGACGACGACCTGCGCCGGCTGGGACGGATGCATTCGGCGGCCGAGGCCCGTGCCGCCTTCGATATCGCCCGCGATTGTTTCACGCGGGTCAGCTTCGACCTGATCTATGCCCGCCAGGACCAGGACCGCGCGCATTGGCGGCGCGAGCTGACCCAGGCGCTCGGCATGGCCGTCGATCACCTTTCGGCCTATCAGCTGACCATCGAGCCCGGCACCGCCTTCGGCGCCCGCCATGCCAAAGGCGGGCTCACGGGCCTGCCCGACGACGATCTGTCCGCCGACATGTATCTGGACACGCAGGAAATCTGCGCGGCGGCCGGGATGCCGGCCTATGAGATCTCGAACCATGCCCGGCCGGGCGCGGAAAGCCGGCACAACCTGATCTATTGGCGGCAGGGCGACTGGGCCGCGGTGGGGCCGGGCGCGCATGGCCGCCTGACGCTGCCCTCGGGCCGCTGGGCGACCGAGGCGCACCGGGCGCCGGGCGCATGGCTGGAGGCGGTCGAGGCGCGCGGCAACGGCGACAGCCAGCGCGACCTGTTGGGCCTGTCCGACCGGGCGCTGGAATATCTGCTGATGGCCATGCGGCTGGTCGAGGGGCTGGAGATTCCCCGCTATCTTGCCCATGGCGCCGAATTGCCGCAGGGCCGGCTGATGAATCTGGCCGAACTGGGACTTATCTCGCTGCGGGGCGACCGTCTGGCGGCGACGGCGGCGGGTCGGCCGGTGCTGAATGCGATCCTGCGTGAACTGGCGGAGTAAGATGCGATACCTGTGGCTCTCGATGGGCTGGCTGACCCTGACGCTGGGAACGATCGGGATCTTCCTGCCGGTCCTGCCCACGGTGCCCTTCCTGCTGCTTTCGGTCTGGGCCTTTGCGCGTTCCTCGCCGCGGCTGGGTGCCCGGATCATGCGCCATCCCCGCTTCGGCCCGCCGATCCGCGCCTGGCGCAAGCGCGGCGTCATCGGGCGCAACGCCAAGATCTGGGCGGTGGCCGGCATGACGGCCGGCATCGCCTGGGCGATCTGGCTGGGGCTGGACATGCGCTTCATCGCCCTTCAGGTTCTGGCCTGCACCGCCATCGCCGCCTGGCTGGTATCCCGGCCGGAAGCCTGAGCCGGCAGGGATTACAACCTTTTGCCCACTTGTCCCGGCCCCGCCATGGCGCGAACCTCGGCGCATGGCTCTGAGGGGAGGAACGGCAACATGGCGGACACATCGGGGGTGAAGATCCACCCCGCAGTCGATAACGGCATCAAGCCCGCGCAGCCCGGATTTGCGGGCGGCACGCTGCATTGCAAGTGCAGCACCAACCCGGTCCGCGTCGCGGTCCGGGCGCAGACCGCGCATAACCATGTCTGCGGCTGCACCAAATGCTGGAAACCCGAGGGCGCGATCTTCTCGCAGGTGGCCGTGGTCGGCCGCGATGCGCTCGAGGTGCTGGAGGGCGCCGAGAAGCTGGAGATCGTCAATCCCGACGCGCCGATCCAGCGCCATCGCTGCAGGGAATGCGGCGTGCATATGTACGGCCGGATCGAGAATCGGGACCATCCCTTTTACGGTCTGGATTTCGTCCATACCGAGCTTTCGGACGAGGACGGCTGGTCGGCGCCGGAATTTGCCGCCTTCGTCAGCTCGATCATCGAATCGGGGGTCGATCCCGGCCGTATGGAGGCGATCCGCGCCCGGCTGCGCGAATTGGGGCTGGAGCCCTATGACGCGCTGTCGCCGCCGCTGATGGATGCGATCGCCACCCATATCGCCAAGCGGTCCGGCGCGCTTGCGGCCTAAGCACCGGATCGGTCGCGACAATTGCGGGGGTCGGTTTACCGGCCCCCGAAACCATGAGAAAACGCAGGCCAAGGGCCGTCACCGAAGGAGAAGAAGTCATGAGAACCCGTGCCGCCGTCGCGCTGGAAGCCGGCAAGCCGCTGGAGGTCATGGAGGTCAACCTGGAAGGCCCCAAGGCCGGCGAGGTGATGGTCGAGATCAAGGCCACCGGCATCTGCCACACCGACGAATTCACGCTCTCGGGCGCCGACCCGGAAGGCATCTTCCCCTCGATCCTGGGCCATGAGGGCGCGGGCGTGGTGGTCGAGGTCGGGCCGGGCGTCACCTCGGTCAAGCCGGGCGACCATGTCATCCCGCTCTACACGCCCGAATGCCGGCAATGCGCGTCCTGCCTGTCGGGCAAGACCAACCTTTGCACCGCGATCCGCGCCACCCAGGGCCAGGGCCTGATGCCGGACGGCACCACCCGGTTCAGCATGCTCGACGGCACGCCGATCCATCACTACATGGGCTGCTCGACCTTCTCGAACTACACCGTGCTGCCGGAAATCGCGGTGGCCAAGGTGCGCGAGGACGCGCCCTTCGACAAGATCTGCTATATCGGCTGCGGCGTCACCACCGGCATCGGCGCGGTGATCAACACCGCCAAGGTGGAAATCGGCGCCAAGGCGGTGGTCTTCGGCCTGGGCGGCATCGGGCTCAATGTGCTGCAGGGCCTGCGCCTGGCCGGCGCGGACATGATCATCGGCGTCGACCTGAACGACGACAAGAAGCCGATGGCCGAGCATTTCGGCATGACGCATTTCATCAACCCGAAGAATTGCGAGAACGTGGTCCAGGAGATCGTGAACCTGACCAAGACCCCCTTCGACCAGATCGGCGGCGCCGATTACAGCTTCGACTGCACCGGCAACGTCAAGGTGATGCGCGACGCGCTGGAATGCACCCATCGGGGCTGGGGCCAGTCGATCATCATCGGCGTCGCGCCCGCGGGGGCGGAAATCAGCACCCGGCCGTTCCAGCTGGTCACCGGCCGGGTCTGGAAGGGCACGGCCTTTGGTGGCGCCCGCGGCCGCACCGACGTGCCGCAGATCGTCGACTGGTACATGAACGGCAAGATCGAGATCGACCCGATGATCACCCACACCCTGACGCTGGACGAGATCAACAAGGGCTTCGACCTGATGCATGCGGGCAAGTCCATCCGCTCGGTCGTGCTTTACTGATCGTCAAGGGCTGCTTAGTTAAAAGGACGGCGGGGGCGGGCGACCGGCCCCGCCGTCAACATGAAAGGACCGATCATGGCAAAGCATTTCCACCTGGACGACGATGACGACGACGAAGACGAGCGCCGCCAGGAGGGCCAGAAGGACGAGGGTCTCGGCCTGCCCGAGGGCGACAGGATCGGCAAGCTCTATTTCAAGTCGCGCACGGTGATCGTCGCCGGGCCGATCACCGACAAGCTGGCGCAGCGCACCGTGGCGCATCTGCTGGCCCTGGCCGAGGACAGCGAGGAACCGATCAACATGCTGATCTCCTCGCCCGGCGGCCATGTCGAATCCGGCGACATGATCCATGACGTGATCAAGTTCATCCGTCCGACCGTGCGCACCATCGGCTCGGGCTGGGTGGCCTCGGCCGGGGCGCTGATCTTCGTCGGCGCGGACAAGGAAAACCGCTATTGCCTGCCCAATACCCGGTTCCTGATCCACCAGCCCTCGGGCGGGATCGGCGGCACCTCCACGGACATGATGATCCAGGCCGAGCAGGTGCGGCTGATGCGCGACCGGCTGAACCAGATCTTTGCCGAGGCGACCGGCCAGACCGTCGAGCGGATCGAAAAGGACACCCAGCGCGACTTCTGGCTGAACACGCAAGAGGCGCTGGATTACGGCCTTCTGGGCAGGGTCATCCGCACCGTGGACGAGCTGAAATGACGGGCCTGCAATGATGGCGGGCGGGGCTGACATCCTGATCCGTCCCGCCACGCCTTCCGACCACGAGGCGATCTGGACGATCCTTGAACCGGTCTATCGCGCGGGCGAGACCTATTGCATCCCGCCCGACATCTCGCGCGAGGAGGCGCTGGCCGACTGGTTCGCCGCGCCCTTCACCGCTTTCGTGGCCGAGCGGGACGGCCGGGTGCTGGGCACCAGCCATGTCGGCCGCAACCGGCCCGGCCCGGCCGGCCATGTCGCCAATGCCAGCTTTGCCACCCACCCGGATGCGCGGGGCCGCGGCATCGCCGGGCGGCTGGTCGCCCATGCCAAGGACTGGGCGCGGGCGCAGGGCTTCCGGGCGATGCAGTTCAACTTCGTCGTCTCGACCAATGCCGATGCCGTTCATTCGTGGCAGAAAGCCGGTTTCGATATTGTCGGCCGCCTGCCGGGTGCGTTTCTTCATCCCCGGCATGGCTATGTGGACGCGCTGGTCATGTTTCACGACCTGACAGAAGGGAAAACCCATGACGCTGGCCTATGAGACCGTATCGGAAAACCGCAGCTTCGACGGCATCCAGGGCGTCTATCGCCACCAGTCGCAGGCGACCGGCACGCCGATGACCTTTGCCCTCTATCTGCCGCCCGACGCCCGGCACGGCAAGGTGCCGGTGCTGTGGTATCTGTCCGGCCTGACCTGCACGCATGAGAACGCCATGACCAAGGCCGGCGCGCAGCAATGGGCGGCGGAATACGGCATCGCGGTGATCTTTCCCGACACGTCGCCGCGCGGCGAGGGCGTGGCCGATGATCAGGCCTATGACCTGGGCCAGGGCGCCGGCTTCTATGTCGATGCGACCCAGGCGCCCTGGGCGCCGCATTTCCGCATGTGGCACTATATCACCCATGAACTGCCCGAACTGGTCTTCGGCAATTTTCCCCTGGAGCGCGAGGCGCAGGGCATCACCGGTCATTCCATGGGCGGCCATGGCGCGCTGACCATCGCCATGACCCTGCCCGAACGCTACAGATCCGTCTCGGCCTTTTCGCCGATCGCGCATCCCAGCGAATCCGACTGGGGGCGCAAGCAGTTCGCCGCCTATCTGGGCGAGGATCGCGATGCCTGGGAACGCCACGATTCGACCCTGCTGATGCGGCAGCGCGGCTATCCCGGCGAGGTGCTGGTCGATCAGGGCGCCAGCGATCAGTTCCTGGACCTGCTCAAGCCCGAGGCACTGGCCCATGCCATGGCCGAGCGCCGCCAGCCCGGCAGCTTCCGCATGCAACAGGGTTATGATCACAGCTATTTCTTCGTGCAGACCTTCATGGAGGACCATATCCGCTGGCATGCCGAGCGGCTGGCCTAGGCGGCCGGGACCGCCCGCCGGCCTGGGGCGGGGCGATTGCCCCATACCTATTGCCGAATTTCCCTAATACTTTGGTCCAAGGAGCCTGCCGGCCGCGTTGACGCAAATGCGGCCGGACCCGAACCTTCCAGCAGTAGGTGCTTGCGCATGAGGAGAAGCGCGACCACCGGCATGCGGAGGAAAATTCATGAAAACCCTGATGAACGGCGCCTGCCTTGCGCTGCTCATGTCCGGCACGTCGGTGCTGGCCAATGACAGCGTGCTGGCCGAGATCGCCAAGCCCCAGCAATGGGCGATCCAGATGGGCGATTACGCGAACACGCGCTATTCGACCCTGGATCAGATCAACAAGGACAACGTCAAGGATCTGCGCGTTGCCTGGACCTTCTCGACCGGGGTGCTGCGCGGGCACGAAGGTTCGCCGCTGGTGATCGGCGACGTGATGTATGTCCACACCCCCTTCCCGAACAAGGTCTTTGCGCTGGACCTGAACGACGGCGGCAAGATCCTGTGGCGCTATGAGCCGCAGCAGGATCCGAACGTCATCGCGGTGATGTGCTGCGACACGGTCTATCGCGGCCTGTCCTATGCCGACGGCATGATCCTGCTGGGACAGGCCGATACCACGGTGGTCGCGCTGGATGCCAATACCGGCGAGCCGAAATGGTCGACCAAGATCGGCGATCCCGCCATCGGCGAGACGCTGACCGCGACCGTCGTGCCGGTCAAGGACAAGGTTCTGGTCGGCATATCGGGCGGCGAATACGGCGTGCGCGGCCGGATGACCGCGCTGAACCTGGCCGACGGCTCCGAGGCGTGGAAAGCCTGGTCCACCGGCCCCGACGAGGAACTGCTGGTCGATCCCGAGAACACCACGCATCTGGGCAAGCCCATCGGCGCCGACAGCTCGCTGAGCAGCTGGGAGGGCGATCAGTGGCAGATCGGCGGCGGCACGATCTGGGGCTGGTTCTCGTATGACCCGGATCTGAATCTGGTCTATTACGGCACCGGCAACCCCTCGACCTGGAACCCCTCGCAGCGGCCGGGCGACAACAAGTGGTCTATGACCATCATGGCGCGGGATGCCGATACCGGCATGGCCAAGTGGTTCTACCAGATGACGCCCCACGACGAATGGGACTATGACGGCGTCAACGAGATGATCCTGACCAACCAGACCATCGACGGCCAGGAACGCAAGCTGCTGACGCATTTCGACCGCAACGGCCTGGCCTATACGCTGGACCGCGAGACCGGAGAGCTGCTGGTGGCCGAGAAATACGACCCGGTGGTGAACTGGACCACCGGCGTGGACATGGACCCCAATTCGGAAACCTATGGCCGCCCGGCCGTGGTGCCCGAATATTCGACCGCCCAGAACGGCGAGGACGTGAACACCACCGGCGTCTGCCCGGCGGCGCTGGGCACCAAGGACCAGCAGCCGGCGGCCTTCTCGCCCAAGACCAACCTGTTCTATGTGCCGACCAACCATGTCTGCATGGATTACGAGCCCTTCCGGGTGGCCTATACCGCCGGCCAGCCCTATGTCGGCGCCACGCTGTCCATGTATCCCGCGCCGAACAGCCATGGCGGCATGGGCAATTTCATCGCCTGGGACAACACCACGGGCGAGATCAAGTGGTCCATCCCCGAACAGTTCTCGGTCTGGTCGGGCGCGCTGGCGACGGCGGGCGACGTGGTCTTCTACGGCACGCTGGAAGGCTATCTGAAGGCCGTCGACGCCCAGACGGGCGAAGAGCTTTACAAGTTCAAGACCCCCTCGGGGATCATCGGCAACGTTATGACCTACGAACATGGCGGCAAGCAGTATATCGGCGTGCTGTCGGGCGTCGGCGGCTGGGCCGGCATCGGCCTTGCCGCGGGGCTGACCAATCCCAACGACGGGCTTGGTGCGGTGGGCGGCTATGCCGCGCTGTCGCAATATACCGAGCTGGGCGGCCAGCTGACCGTGTTCGAACTGCCGGGCTAATACTTTGGTGCCGGAAAGCAAACTGTGACTCGAAACTGGCCGCCCCAGGGGTAACCTTGGGGCGAGCCATCATCTTCGGGTGACAGCCAGGGAGGAAATTCATGACCAGCAAGACGACCGCCAGCCTGATGGCGATCCGTGTCGCATGCGCGGCCTTTGCCATCACCGGAACGGCCCTTGCACAGACCGCCGACACGCCCCCGGCGCAGGCCGGGGCCGGCGCTGCCGCCGCCGTATCGGGCGATGCGCAGCAACAGCAGCCGGCCGCAGGGGCCCCGGCCGAGGCGGAGGAGGCGCCCGCGGTCGCCGAGGCGGATGGCAAGCTTGTGCTGCCGAACGGCCAGGACATCACCCCCGACCACATGGAGAACGGCCGCTGGTATACGGCCGAGGACATCCCCACCTTCAAGATCGCCGAGGACGGCACGGTGGATTGGGCGACCTTCTCGGGCTATCGCCGCTATTCGGCGGAATGCCATGTCTGCCACGGTCCGGATGGCGAGGGCTCGACCTATGCGCCGGCGCTGAAGAAATCGGTGCTGACGCTGGGCTATTACGATTTCCTGGAAATCGCCGCCTCGGGCAAGCAAGAGGTCAATGTGGCTGCCAACCTAGTCATGCCGGCCTTTGGTACCAACAAGAACGTCTGGTGTTATATCGACGACATCTACGCCTATCTGCTGGCACGCGGCCTGGAGGAACTGCCGCGCGGCCGCCCCGCGAAAAGAGAGGACAAGTCCGACGAATTCGTGGCGCAGGAAGATTCCTGCATGAGCGGATGAGGCGCGCGCTTGCCTTGGCCGCGCTTCTGGCCTGCGCCGCGCTGCCCGCGGCGGCGCAGGTTGCCGACCTGCGCTCCAAGACCGAGTTCCGGGTCTGCGCCGATCCGGCCGCGGTGCCGATGTCCTCGCAGGACGAACAGGGTTTCGAGAATCGAATCGCCCGGCTTTTCGCCGAAAAGCTGGGCCTGCCGGTGGCCTATACCTGGTTCCCGCAGGGCCCCGGCTTCATCCGCAAGACCCTGCGCGCCGGGCTTTGCGATGTCGTCATCGGCTATGCCCAGGGCGACGAGATGGTGCAGAACACCAACCATTACTATACCTCGGCCTATGGCATCGTGACGCGGCTGGACAGCCCGCTGGCCTCGGTCGAGATGCTGGAGGATCCGGCGCTTCGCGGCCATCCGATCGGCGTGGTGGCGGGCACGCCGCCGGCGACCAACCTGGCGCGGGCGGGGCTGGCCAAGGACATGCGCGGCTGGGATCTGTTCGTGGATCGCCGGGTCGAGGATCCGGCGGGCGAGATGCTGGCCCAGGTGAAATCCGGCGAGCTGGCCGCCGCGGTGATCTGGGGCCCGCTGGCCGGTCCGCTGGTCAAGCAGGATCCCGAGCTGCAATTCACCCCGCTGCTCAAGGAAACCGGCGGTCCGCGCATGTTCTATCGCATCACCATGGGGGTGCGGCTGGACGAACAGGAATGGAAGCGGCAGCTGAACAGCCTGATTCGCCGCCACCAGGACGAGATCGACGCCATCCTGCGCGATGCCGGCGTGCCGCTGCTGGACGATTACGGCAAGGGGCTGAAACCATGAAACCTTCCTGGGCGGCGCTGGCGATCCTGATGGCCGGCGCGGTCCAGGCCCAGGTGCCCGAGCCGCAGGGTTTCCATGGCGAGCCCTATCGCTCGGAAACCCCGGCGACCCTGGCCGGCGCGCAGGTGATCGACGCGGCCGAGGCGATGCGGCTGCACGGGCAGGGCGTGCCCTTCATCGACGTGCTGCCGCGCCAGGCCCGCCCCGAGGGCCTGCCCGAAGGCACGCTGTGGAACGCGCCGCCGCATCTCTCCATTCCGGGCGCGATCTGGCTTTACGATACCGGCTATGACCGGCTTGCCCCGGCAGAGCAGGCGCGGCTGGCCGAGGGGCTGGCGCGCCTGTCGGGCGGCGACAAGGCCGCGCCCCTGGTGATCTTTTGCAAGCGCGACTGCTGGATGAGCTGGAATGCCGCCAAGCGCGCCGTGGCGCTGGGCTATCGCGGCGTGATCTGGTTTCCCGACGGGGTCGAGGGCTGGCAGGAACAAGGCGGCCGGCTGGAGCCCATCGGCCCGGCCGGCCCCTGATTCCTTCGCTTACTCCGCCTTGCCGAACCGCTCGGCCAGTGCGTCGAGCCCGGCCTGATAGACGCCGGTGACCGCCTGGATCGCGGCCTCGTCATTCAGCTCGGGCGGGGGCTCGTTGTTGGGATAGCCGCGATAGAAGCCGCCCTTCCAGTTGACCAGCGCCTTGCCGCCCTCGTCCGTGACGCAAAGCGTCGCGGCGTAGTTCGTCACCGGCAGCACCGTCACCTCGACCGCTTCGATGCGATAGGCATAGCAGCGCTTCTCGGGCTGCCATCTCGACAGCACCTCGGTGATGGTCGGATCGCCCGCATCGGCTTTCAGATGCAGCACGCGGGTAGAGGTCTCGGGCTGGTCGGCCGAGCCATCGCCGGCCAGTTCCAGGCTGGCGATGGCGGGATGCCAGCTCATGTCGTCGAACCTGCCGATCGCGGCCCAGACCTCATCCGGGGTGGCATCCAGCTTTTGCTGCATCTCCAGCTTCAGCCGCGGCGGGCCATGCGCCTCGGCCGCCGGGGCCATTGCCATGGTTGCCCCCACCGTCAGGGCCAACAGTCGGATCATCCGTCACTCCTCCCGAAAGATGATGTTTTTCAACAGATAAAGATAGCCGCGGCGAAAGCTTTCGTCAGTATTGCCGCGAATGTCGACCACGCCAGCGCGGACCGTGTCGCCGCTGGCTGCGTCGCGAATGTAAAGGTTCAGCGACAGGATCAGGTTCGAAACCTTCTGCACCTCGCCCGAGATCGCGTAATGCGCGCCCATCTCGCGCGCGATGCGGCTGTCGCTGCCATTCGATTGCGTGGGGTTCTTGATCGGCGCGACCTGCTCGGCGGGAGGGTCCAGCAGGGTGAAGCCGCGGCTGCGCAGATCCTCGGCGATGACCTGCTCGGCCATCTCGACGCGGCGGGTCTCGTCCTCGCGCACGCCGTCGATTGCGCCCTCGATCGAGGTGTCGATGAAATGCAGGCCGAACCAGGCGGCGCTGTCGGGCGGCGGGGGGCCAAGCCGCTGGTCCGCCCCGGCGCCGGATCCGGCCAGGGCGACGGCACAGGCAATCAGGATGAGCCGCGGAAATCCCATGCGCAAACCATGCCCCCGACCCCCGCATCCGTCCATAGGACGAAAGTCCCTAAGACTTAGGTATCAGGTGATTTTACCCAGCCGGATCCGGGGTATCTGCCGGGTTGGCGCAGGCGGATTGACCCGGCATGATGCGGGTGGGAGGACAGCCATGACAGGCAGAATCATCATACTTTTGGCTGGTTTGTCCATGGCAAATCCGGCCCTTGCGCAAGATGCCGCGGCCCCGCAGACCGTGCATGCCGCCGTGCTGCGGGTGGATGTGCCCAGCCTGCCGCCGATCTCGCGGCTGGATGCCCCGCCCGAGGATCTGGGCTTTGCCGGCGCGCGGCTCGCCATCGAGGACAACGACACCACCGGCCGCTTCATGAACCAGGATTTCGAGGCGCTGGAGGTCACGGCCACGCCCGAGACCGCGGCGGCCGAGATGGACAAGCTGCTGGCCGCGGGCATCCCCTTCATCGTCACGCTGGCCGATGATGCGCAGACGCTGGCCCTCGCCGACCAGGCTGGCGACGGTGCGCTGGTGCTGAATGCGCGGGCACGCGGCGACCACCTGCGCGGCCAGGATTGCCGCTTCAACGTGATCCATGCCGCGCCCAGCCATGCCATGCTGGCCGATGCGCTGGCGCAATTCCTGATGTGGAAGAAGTGGTCCAACTGGCTTCTGATCGCCGGCAGCCATCCCGAGGACGTGGCTCTGGCCGATGCCTATCGCCGCGCCGCGACCAAGTTCGGCGCCAGGATCGTCGAGACGCGGACCTATGAGGATACCGGCGGCAGCCGGCGCAGCGACAGCGGCCATGTGCAGGTCCAGCAGCAGATGCCGGTCTTCACCCAGCGCGCGCCGGCCCATGACGTGCTGATCGCGGCGGATGAGAACGGCGTCTTTGCCGACTGGCTGCCCTATGCGACCTGGGATCCGCGTCCGGTCGCCGGCTCGGCCGGGCTGGTGCCGCGCAGCTGGGCGCCCTCGCTGGAGGCCTGGGGGGCGACGCAGTTCCAGAACCGTTTCGAAAAGCTCGCCGGCCGCCCGATCCGCGAGGAGGATTACCAGACCTGGATCGCGCTGCGCATGATCGGCGAGGCGGCGACGCGCACGCAAAGCACCGATCCGGCCACGCTGAAAGAATTCATGCTGTCCGAGAATTTCGAGGTGGCGGGCTTCAAGGGCCAGAAGCTGACGATCCGCGACTGGGACCACCAGCTGCGCCAGCCGATCCTCTTGGCCACCGATTCCGTTACCGCCTCGGTCAGCCCGCAAGACCAGTATCTGCACCAAAGCTCGGCACTGGACACGCTGGGCTTCGACCGGCCCGAAACCGAATGCAAGTTCTGAGGTGAAAGATGAAAGCTGCAACCGCCATCCTGACCTCGGCCCTGTGCCTGGGTTTCGCCCTGCCCGCCGCTGCCAACCGGGTCTTCGTCAGCAACGAAAAGGGCAATGACGTCACCGTGCTGGACAGCGAGACGCTGGAGGTGATCGGCACCTATCCGGTCGGCGCCCGCCCGCGCGGCATCACCATCAGCCCGGACGGGAAGGAACTTTACGTCTGCGCCTCGGATGACGACCTGGTGCGGGTCTTCAATCCCGAGACGATGGAGGAGATGCATACCTTGCCCTCGGGCCCCGACCCCGAACTGTTCGTGCTGCACCCCTCGGGCAACCCGCTCTACATCGCGAACGAGGACGACAACCTCGTGACCGTGGTCGATACCCAGACCCACAAGGTGCTGGCCGAGATCCCGGTCGGGGTCGAACCCGAGGGCATGGGCGTCAGCCCCGATGGCAAGGTGGTCATCAACACCTCGGAAACCACCAACATGGCGCATTTCATCGACAGCGAAAGCTTCGAGATCTTTGCCAATGTGCTGGTGGATTCGCGCCCGCGCTTCGCGCAGTTCAACGATGCCGGGACCAAGCTTTACGTCAGTTCTGAAATCGGCGGCACGGTCAGCGTGATCGACCCGGCGACGCAGCAGATCACCAAGAAGATCAGCTTCGAGATCCCCGGCGTGCTGCCCGAGGCGATCCAGCCGGTCGGCGTGCGCGTCACCGCCGACGGCAGCAAGGTCTTCGTCGCCCTGGGCCCGGCCAACCGCGTCGCCGTGATCGACGGCGAAACGGACGAGGTCCAGGATTACCTGCTGGTCGGCCAGCGGGTCTGGCAGATGGCCTTTACCCCGGACGAGAAATACCTGTTCACCACCAACGGCAATTCCAACGATGTCTCGGTGATCGACGTGGCGGCGCTGAAGGTCGTCAAATCCGTGCCCGTGGGCCAGCAGCCCTGGGGCGTGGTCGTCGCGCCCAACTGATGAGCGTTCAAGAGGGAGGAAGAACCATGACCCGTTTGCTGACCATCCTGCTAATCATGGCCGGGCTGGCCGCCCCTGCCGCGGCGCAGGAAACCGCGCCCGAAGCCAGCCCCGAGGCCGGCGCCGCAACCGACGGCGCGGCCGCGGCCGAGCAGGATGACGATGACGACGACGATGATGATGGCGGCGAAGCAGCCGATGCCGCCGGGGGCGTGCACGAGGCGGGGGCCAAGTTCGATTACGGCTTCTCGGGGATCATGGCGCGCGACAACCGCACCGACCTGGCGCCGTTGACGCTGGCCTCGGGCAAGCCGGTGGCAACCGCGGAATACAAGCTGAAATCGGGCGGCTTCTATCGTCTCGACATCAATGCGGATGGCAGCCAGGAACTGGCGCTGTCGGGCGGCGACTTCTTCCGCGCGATCTGGATCAACGAGGTGGTGATCAACGACATCGAGATCCGGCCGATGGGCGTGCATTCGCTGGAATTCGACGATGCCGGCACCGCGACGATCAGCTTCATCGCCATCGTTCCGGGCCGCTATACGCTGTCGATCCCCGGCTCGCAGGGCGAAACCCAGCAGGCGGTGTTCAATATCCAGTAAGCAGGAGGGGCGGAGCCCCGGCCCCGCCCTTTGCCAGATGCCGCAGGACGCGCTTTCCATCCAGCATGTCAGCCACAGTTTCGGCCGCTTCCCCGCGCTGAAGGATGTGTCGCTGACCGTGCCGCGCGGCGGCTTCACCGCGCTGCTGGGGGTGAACGGCGCCGGCAAGACCACGCTGTTCTCGCTGATCACCCGGCTTTACGACAACCGCTCGGGCCGGATCGAGGTGGCGGGCCACGACCTGCGCCGCCAGCCCGGTGCGGCGCTGGCGCGGCTGGGGGTGGTGTTCCAGTCCCGCGCGCTGGACGCCGACCTGACCGTGGCGCAGAACCTGGACTATCACGCCGCGCTGCACGGCATCCCGCGGCGCGAGGCGCGGGCGCGCAGCATCGAGGTGCTGGCGCAGGTCGATCTGTCGGACCGGCTGCATGCCAGGGTCTCGGCGCTGTCGGGCGGCCAGCAACGCCGGGCCGAGATCGCCCGCGCCCTGATCCACCGCCCCGAGATCCTGCTGCTGGACGAGCCGACCGTCGGGCTTGACGTGAAATCCCGCGCCGAGGTGGTGGCGCTGACCCGTGGGCTGACCCGCGGCGGGGTCTCGGCGCTCTGGGCCACGCATATCCTGGACGAGATCCGCCCCGAGGACGGGCTGGTCATCCTGCACAAGGGCGAGGTGCTGGCCCGCGGCAATGCCGGCGCCATCGGCGGCGACGACCTGACCGCGACCTTCCTGCGCCTGACGGGGGAACAGGTATGAGCGCGCGCCACCCGGCCGGACCGCGCCTGACCCCGCGCATGTGGCTGACCGCTTTCCTGGGCATTGCCCGGCGCGAGACCCTGCGCTTCGTCAACCAGCGCGGCCGTTTCCTGGCGGCGCTGGTGCGGCCGCTGGTCTGGCTGTTCATCTTTGCCGCCGGGTTTCGCGCCGTGCTGGGCCTGTCGATCACGCCGCCCTACCAGACCTATGTGCTTTACGAGGTCTATGTGACCCCCGGCCTTTGCGCGATGATCCAGCTGTTCAACGGCATGCAAAGCTCGCTCTCGATGGTGCATGACCGCGAGACGGGGGCGATGCGCACCCTGCTGGTCAGCCCGTTTCCGCGCTGGTTCCTGCTGGCCAGCAAGCTGGTCGCCGGGGTGATCGTGTCGATCATCCAGGTCTATGCCTTCCTGGTCATCGCCTGGTTCTGGCGGGTCGAGCCGCCGCCCGTCGGCTATCTGGCGGTGCTGCCGGCGCTGTTCCTGTCGGGGCTGATGCTGGGGGCGATGGGGCTGTTCCTGTCCTCGGCCATCCGCCAGCTGGAAAACTTCGCGGGCGTGATGAATTTCGTCATCTTCCCGATGTTTTTCGCCTCCAGCGCGCTTTACCCGCTGTGGCGGATGAACGAAAGCTCGCCGCTGCTGCACGACATCTGCGCGGCCAATCCCTTCACCCATGCGGTGGAGTTGATCCGCTTTGCCCTTTACGCGCGCTTCGATCTTCTGTCCTTCTTGGTGGTGTCGGGTTGCCTGATCCTGTTCTTTGCAGGGGCCGTCATCATGTATGATCCGGCCAAGGGGCTCTGGGCCCGGCGAAAGGGGGGAGCATGAGATACCTGGTTCTGGCGCTTTGCCTGGCCGCCGGTGCCGGCGCGGCGCGGGCGGAAAACGGCACCGATCCCGACTGGCCCTGCGTGCAGCGCAAGCAGCCGCACCTGTCGCTGGGCCAGATGTGGAGCGGGCCCGAGCCGGACGAGGCCGCGCGCGAGCTGGCCCGCACGCCCGAGATCGCCGCCCTGGCCGACCGGCTGGAGCAGCGCCGCCTGCCGCTGGCCGAGGCCGAGGCCGAGATCGCCGAATTTGCCAGGGATGCCGACAACCAGAAGCTGACGGCGCTGATGGTGGCGATCTTCGACCGGATCGAGCCGCATCGCGCGGCGCTGATCGCCGGTATCGCGCGCTATGGCCACAAGCAGGTCGATCTGGCACAAAGGATCGAGGATCACCGTGCCAAGATGGAACAGATGCAAAAGGCAGAAACGCCCGATTTCGACGCCATCGACGCCGAGGAAGAGCGGCTCGACTGGGACATGCGCATCTTCCAGGACCGCCAGCAGGCCCTGACCTATGTCTGCGAGACGCCGGTGATCCTGGAGCAGCGGGTGTTCGCGCTGGCCCGCGCCATCGCGGCGGGGCTGCGATGAACCCGGTTCCCGCCGTCATCCTGGCCGGGGGCCTGTCGCGCCGCATGGGCGGCGGCAACAAGGCGCTGCGGATGCTGGCGGGAGAGACCCTGCTGTCGCGGGTGATCGCGCGGCTTGCGCCGCAATGCGGGATGCTGGCGCTCAACGCCAATGGCGAGGCGGAGCAATTCGCGGCCTATGGGCTGCCGGTGATCGCCGACGGCATCGGCGGCTTCGCCGGGCCCTTGGCCGGGGTCCTGGCCGGCATGGAATGGGCGGCGGGCGAGGGCGCCCAGAGCGTGGTCAGCGTCAGCGTCGACACGCCCTTTCTGCCCGAGGATCTGGTGCATCGGCTGCGCGAGGCGGCCGGCCGCTCGGGCATGGCCATCGCCGCAAGCCCGGATGACAGCGGGCAGTTGCGCGACCATCCGACCTGCGCGCTCTGGCCGGTCGCGCTGCGCGGGGAGTTGCGCGAGGCGCTGGAATCGGGGCTGCACCGGATCGGCCAGTTCGCGGCCGCGCATGATCCGGGGCGGGCGGTGTTCGACAGCCGCCCCCTGGACCCGTTCCTGAACCTCAACACTCCCGAGGATCTGGCCCGCGCCGCGCGCCTGCTCTAGACGCCGTAGCGGCTGAGCAGCCGGTGCAGCGCGATGGCCACCGCCCTGGCGAAGATCACCGTCATCACCGACAAGACCAGCAGCGCGGCAAAGACCAGGTCGGTCTTCATCCGGCCGTTGGCATGGATCATCAGCGCGCCCAGGCCGCGCGCGCCGCCGACCCATTCGCCGATCACCGCGCCGATGGGCGCATAGACCGCCGCCAGCCGCAGCCCGGTGGCCAGGCTGGGCAGCGCCGCCGGGATGCGCAGGTGGCGCATGATGCGGATGCGGCCGGCGCCCATGACCTGCGCCAGGTCCAGCGCCGCCTGCGGCGTGCGCATCAGCCCGTCCAGGAAGGCGCTGGCCACCGGGAAGAACACGATCAGCACGGTCATGGCGATCTTGGGCGCCATGCCGAAACCCAGCCACAGCGTCAGGATCGGCGCGAGCGCAAAGACCGGGATGGTCTGGCTAAAGGTCAGGATCGGCCGCAGCACGCCGGCCAGCCTCTGCGAGAACCCCATCGCCACCGCGAGAGCGGCGCCGAGCGTGGAGCCGAGGATGAAGCCCAGCATCACCTCGGTCAGGGTGAAGCCGGCATGGCGGGCGATCTCGGCCCGGTTCAGCCACAGCGCCTCGGTCACGGCCAGCGGCGAGGGCAGCAGGAAGGGCGGCATGCCGGCCAGCCAGATCACCCCCTGCCACAGGGCCAGGATGGTGACGGCCAGGGTCACGACGGTTCTCATGCCATCATCCCCCGCATCAGCTCGGCTTGCAGCGCCAGCACCTCGGGCGCGTCATAGGGCCGGGCGGCGCCTTTCGGGCGCGGGGCGGGCCGGGGCCATTCGGTCAGCCCCGTCCCGCGCAAGAGCAGGATGCGGTCGCCGAGCCGCGCGGCCTCGGCGGGGTCATGCGTGACCAGGAGCACCGTGCGGTCGTCGAGCAGCCGCGCCGCGAGATCCTGCATCTGCGCCCGCGTGCGCGCGTCCAGCGCCGAAAAGGGCTCGTCCAGCAGCACCAGCGGCCGGTCCTCGAACAGCGTCCGGGCCAGGGCTGTGCGCTGGCGCTGGCCGCCCGACAGGTTGGCGGGCAGGTGATGGGCGCGGTCGGCCAGGCCCACGGCCTTGATCAGACGGGCCGCGCGGGTGGCGGGGTCGGCCGGGGGCTCTGCCCCCCGCCCATCCGGCCCCTCGATGGGGCCGGATGGGCGTCCCCCGGGATATTTGGACAAGAAAGAAGCCCGCAGCGTGCCGCGCAGGCGCGCGCCCAGCGTGACATTGCCGGTCACGTCCAGCCAGGGGATCAGGCCCGGATCCTGCGCCATCAGGGCAACGGGCTGGTTGCGCGTCACCTCGCCCTCGAAGCGCGCGCCGGTTTCCAGTCCGGCGATCAGCCGCAGGATGGTCGATTTGCCGACGCCCGAGGGGCCGAGCAGGCAGGTCCAACCGCCGGGTTCCAGCACCAGGTCTACCGGCGCGAACAGCGGCGCCTCGCCGACCCAGGCGCGGCCGCGAACCGAGGCCGCCGCGGCGGTCATGCGCGGCCCAGCTCCCAGAAGGCGACTTCGAGCCGCGTGGCGGTGGCGAAGCGATCCGACAGCGCGGCCCAGCGCGGGCTTTGCCGGGGCGTATCGCCCAGCCGCTTGCGGAGGGCATTGTCCAGCAGCTCGCCGGCCGAGATGCAGGCGGCCTGGTATTCGGCGCCGGCATAGGTGTCGATCCATTCGCGATAGGGCGTGTCGGGTGCCGCCTCGGCCTGGAGCCGCAGTCCGATTTCGCCATAGCCCAGCACGCAGGGCATCAGCGCCGCCAAGAGGTCAAGGAAATCGCCCGAATAGCCGGATTCCAGAACATAGCGGGTATATGCGATATTGGTGACGGCCTCTTGCGCATTGGCCAGCACCTCGGGGCCCATGCCGGTGCGGGCGCAGGTCTGCACATGCAGGCCCATCTCGTGATCCAGAAGCGTGTGGACCGTGGCCGAACAGGCCCGCATCTCGTCGAGGTCTCCGGCCTTGACCACCGCCAGCGCCCAGGCGCGCGAGAAGTTTTGCAGGAACAGGTAATCCTGTACCAGATAGGTCAGGAAGCGCGATTGCGGCAGCGTGCCGTCGCGCAGCCCTTCGACGAAGGGGTGGCGGGTATAGGCGTCCCAGTCGGGCTGCGCCGCGGCCCGCCAGGCGGCGAAGGCGTCTCCGTAGCGGCTCATTGCGCCGCCCCCATGTCCTGCGCCGCCACGTCCAGGGCCAGGTCCGAGACCGGCAGCACGCTGTCGACCAGCCCGGCCTCGTGCAGGAAGGCTTCGAACCGGGCATAGCGGCCCTGGTCCAGCGCCGCCGGCGATTGCGAGAAGCGCGGCAGCGTGTCCTTCCAGGCTTCGGCGTTCAGCTCGTCCTTGAGATCGGGCGCGGTGGCCGAGAACAGCTCCCAGGCCTCGTCCGGGTGGTTGACCATGTATTGCGCGCCGCGTTCGACCGCGTGCAGCAGGCGGCGGGTGCGGTCCAGGTCCAGATCGGCCGGGTTGGCGACGAAGATCAGCTCGTCATAGGTCGGCACGCCCTGTTCCTCGACGAAGAAGCATTTGCCCTGAGTGCCCTCCAGCCGCATCTGCGTCAGCTCGAAATTGCGATAGGCGCCGATGGTGGCGTCGACCTGGCCGGCGATCAGCGCCGGCGACAGCGACCAGTTCACGTTCACCATCTCGACATCCTGCATGGTCAGGCCGGCGGTCTTGAGGATCTGGCCGACCAGCGCCTCCTCGACGCCCGAGACGGAATAGCCGATCTTCCTGCCCTTGAGGTCGGCGATCTCCTGCACCGGGCCGTCGGCCTTGACCATCAGGCAGTTCAAGGGCGTCGCGACCAGGGTGCCGACGCGTTTCAGCGGCAGGCCCTCATGCACTTGCAGGTGCAGTTGCGGCTGGTAGCTGATGGCGTAATCGGCCTTGCCGGCGGCGACCAGTTTCGGCGGATCCGAGGGATCGGCGGGGGCGATGACTTCGACCTCCAGCCCTTCCTCGGCGAAGAAGCCCTTTTCCTGGGCCACGATGATCGGGCCGTGGTCGGGGTTCACGAACCAGTCCAGGATCAGCGTCACCTTGTCCTGGGCATGGGCGGGCAGGGCCAGCATGGCGAAGGCGGCGGCAAGGGTAAGGTGTTTCATCGGTCGTCGTCTCCAAGGGCCAGAAGGGTGATCTCGCCGCTCCAGCGGCGGGCAAGGGCGTCGGCGGCGCGCCACGAGCGCAGGCCGGAACGGCAGGCCAGCACCACGCGGCCGCCGGGATCGGGCAGGGGGCCCGCCGCGCCGTAATCGGGGATGCGCAGCGCGTCCGGCGTGGCCTTGCGCGGCGCCTCGTCCTCGGGGCGCAGGTCGATGACCAGGTCGGTCGCGCGGATCTCGTCGCGGGCGATGAAGCGTGGACCGGTCGCCTCGGGGGCGGTGTCGAAGCGGAACTGGCTGAAGCGGCCGTTGTCGAAGCGGATGAATTCGCCCAGCGGCGAGGGCGTGGTGCCCAGAAGCAGCCGCAGCGCCATCTGCGCCTGGATGCAGCCGAGCATGCCGACCACCGGGCCCAGCACGCCGGCGGTGGCGCAGGTCTGGCCGCTGTCGGGCGGGTCGGGGAACAGGGCGCGCAGGCTGGGGGCGCCCCCCTGCCGCTTGTCGCCGCAGAAGCCGCCGACATAGCCCGCAAGCCCCAGCGCCGAGGCCGAGATCAGCGGCTTGCCCGCCGCCAGGCAGGCGTCCGAGAGCGTGTAGCTGGCGGCATAGCTGTCGGCGCAATCCAGCACCACATCAGCCGCCGCAACCAGCGCCGGGGCGTTCAGGGGGGTCAGCCGGTCCGCCAGCGCCTCGATCTCCACCGCGGGGTTCAGCCGGGCCACGGCCTGTGCGGCGGCGCGGACCTTGGGCTGGCCGATATCCTTCATGCGGTAAAGCGGCTGGCGGTGCAGGTTGGTCTCCTCGACCGTGTCGGGGTCGATCAGGGTGATGCGGCCGATACCGCTGCCGGCCAGGTATTGCAGCACCGGCACGCCCAAGCCCCCGGCGCCGACGACCAGCGCATGGGCGGCGCCGATGCGCTCCTGCCCCTCGGCGCCGATCTCGGGCAGGACCATCTGGCGAACATAGCGGTTCATGCCGCCACCCGCAGCCATTCGCGGATGCGGCCCTCGGGGTCGGGGTTGAGCGTGATGTCGGTCACGGCCGAGGCCAGGTCGGCGCCGGCGGCGAAGGCTTCCAGCGCGCGCTCCGGGGTGACGCCGCCGATGGCGACCAGCGGCGTCGCGCCGACCAGCTTGCGCCATTCCCGCACCCGGTCCAGCCCCTGCTGTTCCCATTTCATCTTCTTCAGGATCGTCGGCCAGACCGGTCCCAGCGCGACGTAATCGGGCCTGAGCGCCAGCGCCCGGTCCAGTTCGGCATGGTCGTGGGTCGAGACGCCCAGCCGCAGCCCGGCCTTGCGGATCGCCGGAATGTCGGCGGTATCCAGATCCTCCTGCCCCAGGTGGATGAAGTCGCAGCCCAGGTCGATGGCGGCCTGCCAGTGGTCGTTGACGACCAGCGTGGCGCGATGTTCGCGGCACAGCTCCTGGCACAGCGCCAGCTCGCCCAAGAGCCGGGCGGGGGGCTGGTCCTTGATGCGGATCTGCACCAGTTTCACGCCCAGCGGCAGGGCGCGGCGCAGCCAGTCGCTGCTGTCGAAGATCGGGTAAAAGCGCGGCAATCTCATCCCAGCACCGCCATGCCGAAGAGGGGGGTGGAAGGGGCGGCCATGTCGCGGGCCTCGATCGGGTTGGCGCCATGCGCCAGCTGCCCGGCCTCGATCGCCAGCGCCATGGCGCGGGCCATGGCCACCGGATCGCCGGCCTTGGCGACGGCGGTGTTCAGCAGCACGGCGTCATAGCCCAGCTCCATCGCCTGCGCCGCGTGGCTGGGCAGGCCGATGCCGGCATCCACGACCAGCGGCACATCGGGGAAATGCGCCCTCAGGCTGCGCAGCCCGTAAGGGTTGTTCAGCCCCCGGCCCGAGCCGATGGGCGCGCCCCAAGGCATCAGCACCTGGCAGCCCGCATCGAGCAGCCGGCCGCAGACCGAAAGGTCCTCGGTGCAATAGGGAAAGACCTGGAAGCCGTCCTCGGACAGCAGCCGCGCCGCTTCGACCAGCGCGATCACGTCGGGGCAAAGCGTGTCGTCGTCCCGGATCACTTCCAGCTTGATCCAGGGCGTCTCGAACAGCTCGCGCGCCATCTGCGCGGTCGTCACCGCCTCGCGCACCGAATGGCAGCCGGCGGTATTGGGCAGGACGGGGATGCCCAGCTCCTTGATCAGGCGATGGAAGTCCTGGCCTTCGCCGCCTTCGCGCCGCAGGCTGACGGTGGCGATGCCGGCGCGCGAGGCGCGGAACGCCTCGGCCATGATGGCGGGCGAGGGGTATTGCGCCGTGCCCAGCATCAGCGGGCTTGCGACTTCGGTTCCGTAAAAGACCGGCATCTCAGCCCCCCTGCATCGGCGCCACGACTTCCAGCGCGTCGCCATCCTTCAGCGTGGTCGCGGGCCGGGCGGCGGCGGGCAGGAAGGCGCCGTTCAGCGCCGTCGCCACCTTGGCCGCGCCCAATCCGATCTCGGCCAGCGCGTCCTGCACGGTCGGGCCGGTCAGGTCGCGCGCCGCTCCGTTAAGGGTGATCTTCATCCATGAACTCCGGTTTCCGGCCCTCGACAAGGTAATCGGCGGCCATGCGGGCCACGGCGGGGGCCAGAAGATAGCCGTGGCGGTAAAGGCCGTTTGCGTAAAGCGTGCCGCCGCGCCGGCGCAGGCGGGGCAGGTTGTCCGGGAAGGCGGGGCGGGCATCCGAGCCAAGCTCGAGGATCTCGGCCTCGGCAAAGCCGGGATGCAGCGCATAGGCGGCCGACAGCATCTCGACCGCCGAGCGCGCGGTGACGCGATACTTGCCGCCGGTCTCCAGCATCGTGGCGCCGATCATGTAGACGCCATCGCCGCGCGGCACGAGATACAGGGGGATGCGCGGATGCAGCAGGCGGATGGTGCGGGTCAGCGCCACTTCCGGGCAGCGGATCACCAGCATCTCGCCGCGCACGCCGCGCAGGTCGGAAAGTTCGTCCCTGGCGGCCAGGCCGCGGGCATCGACGACAAGGCCGGTGGGCGTGCCCTCGGTTTCGATGGCGACGCCCTGCGCCTCCAGCCGGTCGCGCAGGGCCAGCAGGGCGGCGCGCGGGTTCAGGTGCGCCTCGGTGGCGAAATGCAGGCCGCGCGGGAAGCGGCCGGCCAGCTCCGGCTCCAGCGCCGCGACTTCCTCGCCGTTCACCGGCTGATGCGCCTCGGTCAGCCGGGCAAAGCGGTCGAGTTCCGCCCGGTCGCGCGAGGGCGCCAGGACCAGCGTGCCGCGGCGGATGACCTCGGCGCCATTCGCCTGCCACCAGTCGGCGGCATCGAGGCCCAGGCGCAGCACCGCCGGCTCGGCGCTTTCGGCCTCGCAATAGGGCGCCAGCATCCCGCCGGCGCGCCAGCTGCAGGCCTGGGATCCGGGCTTGCCGGCCGGGTCGATGATGCGCGGCAGGATGCCGCGCGCCGCCAGTTCGGTGGCGATGCACAGGCCCATGACCCCGGCGCCCAGGATGGTGATCTGGTTCATGCCTGCCTCCAGAACTCGTGGAAATGATGCACCGGGCCGTGCCCCAGTCCGACCGACAATTCGTCGGCGTGGGCGATGGCGGCCTGCAGCCAGCCATGGGCGCGGGTCACGGCCTGCGCCACCGTCAGCCCCTGCGCCAGCCCTGCCGCGATGGCCGAGGACAGCGAGCAGCCAGTGCCGTGGGTGTTGGGCGTCTGCTGGCGCGGGGCCGTCAGGGTCAGCGGCTGGGGCCCGACCAGAAGGTCGGTGCAGCTGTCTTCGGTCGCATGACCGCCCTTCATCAGCACATGGTCGGCGCCCAGGGCGCGCAGCGCCTCGCCCTGCTCGCGCATCTCCTCGGGCGTCGCGGCGGGGGGGCGACCCAGAAGCCGCGCCGCCTCGGGCAGGTTCGGGGTCAGCACGGTCGCCAGCGGGATCAGCTGCTCGCGCAGCGCCGAGACGGCATCGTCCGGCAAAAGCGCGTCGCCGGATTTCGCCACCATCACCGGGTCCAGCACCACCGGCACCGGATTGTCCGCCAGCAGCGCCGCCAGCCGGTCGGCGACGACCGTGATCACATCGGCGCCGCCGACCATGCCGATCTTGACCGCGCGCACCTCGAGATCGCCGAAGACCGCGTCGATCTGCGCCGCGACCATGGCCGGGCTGACCGCCTCGACCGCGGCGACGGTGCGGGTGTTCTGCGCGGTGATCGCCGTGATCACAGAGGCGCCATAGACGCCCAGCGCCGAGAAGGCCTTCAGGTCGGCCTGGATTCCGGCGCCGCCGCCGCTGTCCGAGCCGGCGATGGTCAGCGCGATGGGATGGGGCTGCAATCCCGACATGGCCCGCCTTTCGTTTCGGCCGGGCATGGGGACGCGGGGCGGATGGGTGGCGGCCTGGGATTGCGGGCCGCGTCACTCTACCCTTCCCTACGCCGGCATGACCCGGATCAGGTTCGATGGGTCGGTGCCGGGCACCTCTCAGCCCCGTGCGGGGCTCCCCAAGTGTATGAGTCTTCCGCGTGACACTAGGCCCCGGCGCCCCTTATTGCAAGGGCTGCGCGCGGCCGGCCCGTCGCGGCGCTGTCATGCATCCGTCCGCCTTGCCAGCCAAGATGGCCGGCGGGCGGCGGCGGTTTCGGGCTTTACACCGCCCGGAATTCCGGCCGATCTGGGCGCGGCGAAATGCGGAAGGATGCGATGAAAAGCGTGATTTTCGACCTGGGCGGGGTGCTGATCGACTGGGATCCGGCGTTGGCCTTTGCGGATGTCTTCACCAGCCGGGCCGAGGCCGAGACCTGGATGGCCCGCATCGACTTTCCCGGCTGGAACCGGATGCAGGACGGCGGGCGCAGTTTTGCCGAGGGGCTGGCCGCCGCCCGCGCCGAGCATGGCGACGAGGCGCGGCATCTGGCGGGCTATCTGGCGGCCTTTCCCGTCACCATAGAAAAGACCGTGCCCGGCAGCTGGGCGGTGGCCGAGGCGCTGCTGGCGCGCGGCGTGCCGCTTTATGCGCTGACCAACTGGTCGGCCGAGACCTGGCCGCATGCGCTGGAGCTGCATCCCCGGCTGGGCGGGCTGTTCGCCGACATCCTGGTCTCGGGCCAGGTCGGCGCGCTGAAGCCCGATCCGGCGATCTTTCGGCTGCTGATGGACCGCAACGGGCTGCGGCCCGGGGACTGCATCTTCATCGACGACAGCCCGGCCAATGTCGAGGGCGCCCGCGCGCTGGGCATGGACGGGATTCACTTTACCGGCGCCGAGGCGCTGGGCCGGGAACTGGCGCGGCGCGGGGTGATTTAAGGGGGAGGCTAGTCCGCTTTGCGGGGCGAAGCGGTCGGTCGGCTCTTGATGTTCCTGTCCCACAACGGTTAGAATCCCGGCATCGACCGAGTGGCAACTAGGGTTCCGGGCCGACCCATATGGGCCGCCGCAGGACCGAGCGTTGCAGAGACCGGGGGAGTTCCCTGGCTGCACCCAAGGGACAAAAGCCCAGGGGAGGAGACGTCGAGATCAACCGCGCCGATGGCGCAAAGGGGATCTCAATGACGCTTGCCTCGCTGTTTCTTGTCGTTCTCGCATCCTTCATCCATGCCAGCTGGAACCTGCTGGCCAAACGTGCCGCCTCGGTCGGGCCGGTGTTCGTCTTTGCCTATAATCTGGTCGCCTGCGTCGCTTATGCGCCATGGGTGGCTTGGCTGCTGGTTCAGGGAGGCATCAACTGGACCAGGGAAGGCATCGGCTTTGTTCTGTTCAGCGGGCTGATTCATCTGGCCTACAGCCTCTGCCTGCAACGCGGCTACAGGGTGGCGGACTTGTCGGTGGTCTATCCGGTGGCGCGGGGGACCGGGCCGATGCTGTCCTCGATCGGCGCATTCCTGATCCTGGGGGAAAGCCCGACCGGCACGGGCCTGGTCGGGCTGGTCCTTGTCGTTCTCGGCATCATGCTGATCGCCACGCAGGGAAAGCTTGCCGCACTCACCCGCCCTGGCGGGCAGGCGGGTGTTCGGTGGGGCGCCGCGACGGGCGGGCTGATCGCCAGCTACACGGTGGTGGATGCCTATGCGGTAAAAGCCCTTGGCATCGCGCCGGTGGTGTTGGACTGGTTCTCGAACCTTTTGCGGTTCTTCCTGCTGCTGCCGCTGGTCCTCGCCAACCCTTACCGCTTCATGGAGGCGATGCGGGGCCATTGGTGGACCGCCTTCGGCGTGGGGCTGCTGTCGCCGCTGTCCTATATTCTCGTGCTTGCCGCACTGACGGGTGGCGCACCGCTCAGCCTTGTCGCACCGATGCGTGAAATGTCGATGATGGTCGGTGCGCTGATGGGGATGTTGATCCTGCGAGAGGCGGTCGGCCCGTGGCGGCTGGCTGGGTGCGGCGTGCTGATCGTGGGCGTGATCCTGTTGTCGGCATCGTGATGACCACGACGGCCAGCTTTGGGCTTACCCCTTATCCCACCAGCTTCGCCACATGGCGCAGCGCCAGCAGGTAGCCATTGACCCCGAAACCGGCGATCACGCCCTCGGCGCGCAGGCTGACATAGGAATGGTGGCGGAAGCTCTCGCGCTTGTGGACGTTGGAGATATGCACCTCGATCACCGGCCCGTCGAAGGCGTTCAGCGCATCCAGAATCGCCACCGAGGTATGGGTGAAGGCGGCGGGGTTGATGACGATGGCTTGCGCCTTCAGCCGCGCCTCGTGGATCAGGTCGATGATCGCGCCCTCGTGGTTCGACTGGTGGAAGGCGATGTCCAGCCCCAGCTCGGACCCCAACGCCTTGCAGTCGCGCTCGACGTCGGCCAGCGTGGTGCTGCCATAGATCTCGGGCTGGCGCTGGCCCAGCAGGTTCAGGTTCGGGCCGTTCAGGACATAGACGGTGGGCATGGCAATCTCCGCGACGATGGGGGCAATCTAGCCCAGTTCGGCCAGAAAGATATAGCCCGCGCCGTAGATCGTCTTGATCAGCCGCGGGTTCTTGGGATCCTCGCCCAGCTTGGTGCGCAGGCGCGAGATGCGCACGTCCATCGCCCGGTCGAAGCTTTCGCCCGCCGTGCCGCCCAGCGTCTCAAGCATCTGCGCGCGCGAGATCAGCCGGCGCGGATTGTCGAGAAACAGCCGCAAGACCTCGGCCTCGGCATGGGAGATCGGGGTCTCTGCGCCCTCGGGCGAAGTCAGGGTATAGCGGTCGAAATCCGCGGACCAGCCGGCAAAGCGGACCTGCTGGCGGCCGGGGCCGGCATCGCGCTGGGGCTTGCGCAGCCGGGCGCGGATGCGGGCCACGACCTCGGCCGGCTCGAAGGGCTTGATGATGTAGTCGTCGGCGCCCAGCTCAAGGCCCGTCACGCGGTCCTGCACCTGCGCCCGGCCCGAGATGATGATGATCGCCGCGCCGGATTCGCTGGCCAGCCGGTGCACCAGCGCCAGCCCGTCGCGGTCGGGCAGGCCCAGGTCGATCAGGCAGGCATCGGGCTGGATGCGGCGCAGCGCCGCCTCGAATTCGGTGGCGCGGGCGAAGCCTATGGTGCGAAAGCCCGCCTCCTCCAGCGCCGCGGACAGCAGGCGGCGGATTTCGGGTTCGTCGTCGAGAATGGCGATCAGGGGGGCGTCAGTCATCTGTCTCTGCCATGGCCACGGCCAGTTCGGTGTCGCCAAAGGGCTTGGTCAGGACCGGGCAGTCAAGCCCCGATCTGCGCGGATCGCCCGGCGGCAGCGCCGTCATCAGCACCAAGGGCAGGCCGCGGCCCAGCAGATCGGCGCCCGAGCCGTCGCCCAGTTGCAGGTCGGACAGGATCATGGTCAGTCCGGACAGGTCGGTCAACCCGCGTGCCTCGGAGAGCGAGCCGGCTTCGATCACCGAATGGCCCTGGGCGGTCAGCATCTCGCGGATATGGGCGCGGATGGCGTCGTCATCCTCGACCAGCAGCACCAGCTGCGGGCGGGCGGCGCGCAGCGGCAGGCGGATGGTCACCTGCGCGCCGCCGCCCTTGGCATTGCCCAGCCGGAGGGTGCCGCCCGCCAGCTTGATCTGGTCATAGACCATGGACAGGCCAAGCCCGGTGCCCTGGCTGCCCTTGGTGGTGAAGAAGGGCTCGGTCGCCCGCGCCAGCGCCTCGGCCGAGAAGCCGGGACCGGTATCGGTCACCGCGATCTCCAGCCACCTGCCGGCGGGGTGGGCCTCGACCGTGATGCGGCCCTGGCCCCGCATGGCGTCGCGCGCGTTCAGGATCAGGTTGAGCAGCACGTCCTGAAGCACGCCGGGGTCCAGCATCACCCGCGCCGGCAGATCGCCCAATCGGGTGTCGAGCGTGACGCCCGCGCCCAGCGTCGGCCGGGTCATCGCCGCCAGGTCGTCCAGCATGGCGCGCAGATCGACCGGCTGCGGCTGGTGCTCGCGCCTGCCGGTCAGCGCCGAGATGCCGTCGAGCAACCGCACCCCGCGCCGGGCGGCGGCCAGCGTGGCCTGCACGTCCTCGGCCTGTTCCGGCGCCAGCCCGGCGCGCGCCAGCCGTCCCTGAAGGCCCAGGATGATGGTCAAGAGGTTGCCGAAATCATGCGCCAGCCCGGATGTCATCTGCGCTGCCACCGCGCGCTTCGCCGCATGGGTCAGCGCCTCGCGCGCCTGCACCTCGGCGGTGACGTCGGTGGACAGGATATAGACGCCGCGCCCGTTCTGGTCCGGGGTCAGCGCGATGCGGATGCGCCGTCCCGAGGGCGGGTGCGTGATCTCGAACACCTGCGGCTGGCCGGCGATGGCGCGGTCCAGATGCGGGCGGATGCGGGCGAAGGTCTCGGCGCCCAGCACCGTTTCGCATTGGCAGCCGATGATCGCGCGATTCGCGCCGGGAAACACCATCGAGATCTGGTTGTTCGAGAAGGTATAGCGATAGTCGCGGTCCATATGCGCGATATGGGCCGGGACCATGGCGGTGACATGGCGGGTGCGCGCCTCGGATTCGGTCAGGATGCGCTTGGCCTCCTCCAGCGCGGCATTGGTCGCGGCCAGCGCCCGGTTCGCGGCCGACAGCCGCTCGGCATTTTCCAGCACCAGTTCGGAGAGTTCCTCGGAGCGGGCGCGCAGCAGCGCCTCCTGCCGCTTGATATGGGTGATGTCAGTATAGACCGCGATCCAGCCGCCCTGGCTGAGCGGCGCCCCCTCGACCGAGATCCAGCGGCCGTCGGCGCGCTTTCTTTCCATGTAATGCGGCTGGAAGGTGCGGGCCTGGTCCACGCGCTCGCGGATGGCGGCCTCGGGGTCGTCCTGGGGGCCGTATTCGCCGCGATGCACCAGGTAGCGGATCGTATCCTCGAAGGTGGCGCCGGTGCGGGTCAGCTCGTCCGGCAGGCCGAACATGGCCTGATAGGGGCGGTTGCAGACCGCCAGCCGCAGCTCGGCGTCGAAGATCGAGATCGCCTGCTGGATCAGGTTCAGCCCCGAGCGGGTCAGTTCGGCGTGCCGGTCGTTCGAAGGCGTGCCCATTCCTGGCATTGCGCGGTCCCTGTAACAATTTGTAGGATTCAGGAAAAACTGACGCAAGAATTGCCGCAGTAAGCTGCGATTGCCAGAGGGAAGAGGAGCCCTGACGGCAAGGGGAGGATACATGCAGAACGCTGAGGCGGCCCAGGCCGGTTTGCAGTCGATTCCAGCGTTGCTGGCGCGCAATGCCGAACGCTTCGGCAATCGGCCCGCCTATCGGGAAAAGGAATTCGGGATCTGGCAAAGCTGGACCTGGGCCGAGGCCGCGGCCGAGATCCGCGATCTGGCGCTGGGCCTTCTGGTGCTGGGCCTGAACCGGGGCGACCATGTCGCCATCATCGGCCGCAACCGCCCGGCGCATTACTGGGCCATGGTCGCGGCGCAGATGTGCGGCGCGGTGCCGGTGCCGCTGTATCAGGACGCGGTGGCCGACGAGATGGCCTATGTGCTGAACCATTGCGGTGCGCGCTTCGTGGTCTGCGGCGACCAGGAGCAGGTGGACAAGGTGCTTGAAGTCGGCGACCGCGCCCCCTCGGTCGAGCATATCGTCTATACCGACAAGCGCGGCATGCGGAAATACGACCACTCCCACATGAACGCGCTGGCGGATGTGCAGGCCGAGGGCCGCGCCGCCCAGCAGCGGCTGGGCCACGAACTGGACGCGCGCATCGCCGCGCTGGGCTACGGCGATACCTGCGTGATGCTGTATACATCGGGCACCACCGGCAAGCCCAAGGGCGTGGTGCTGTCGAACCGCAACATCATCGAGACCGCCAGGAACAGTGCCGCCTTCGATCGCCTGACCGAGCGCGAGGAGGTGCTGGCCTATCTGCCGATGGCCTGGGTCGGCGACTTCATCTTTTCGGTCGGACAGGCCTATTGGGCCGGATTCACCGTGAACTGCCCCGAGGGCGCGCATACGATGATGACCGACCTGCGCGAGATCGGACCGACCTATTTCTTCGCCCCGCCCCGCGTCTTCGAAGGGCAGCTGACCTCGGTGATGATCCGCATGGAGGATGCCGGCCGCTTCAAGCGCTGGCTGTTCCGGCACTACATGGAGATCGCCCGCCGCGTCGGCCCGGCGCTCCTGGACGGCAGGCCGGTGGGCGCGCTGGACCGGCTGCGCTATGCCCTGGGCAACCTGCTGGTCTATGGCCCGCTGAAGAACACCCTGGGCTATTCGCGCATCCGCGTCGGCTATACGGCGGGCGAGGCGATCGGTCCCGAGATCTTCGATTTCTACCGCAGCCTCGGCATCAACCTGAAGCAGCTCTACGGCCAGACCGAGGCCTCGGTCTTTATCACCCAGCAGCCGGACGGGCAGGTGCGTTCGGACACGGTCGGCGTGCCCTCGCCCGGCGTCGAGCTGAAGATCGCCGAGAATGGCGAGGTGTTCTACCGCTCGCCCGGCACTTTCGTGGAATATTACAACAATCCCGACAGCACCGCCTCGACCAAGGATGCCGAGGGCTGGGTGGCGACGGGCGATGCCGGATTCTTCGAGGAGGCGACCGGGCATCTGCGCATCATCGACCGCGCCAAGGACGTGGGCCGCATGGCCGATGGCCGGATGTTCGCGCCGAAATATGTCGAGAACAAGCTGAAGTTCTATCCCAACATCCTGGAGGCGGTGGTGTTCGGCGCCGGCCGCGACATGTGCACGGCCTTCATCAACATCGACCTGACCGCGGTCGGCAACTGGGCCGAGCGCAACAACATCGCCTATGCCAGCTATCAGGAGCTGGCCGGCCATCCGCAGGTCTATGCCACCATCAAGGAGCATGTCGAGGCGGTGAACGAATCCGTGGCGCAGGATCCGATGCTGTCGGGCTGCCAGATCAGCCGCTTCCTGGTGCTGCACAAGGAGCTGGACCCCGACGACGGCGAGATGACCCGCACCCGCAAGGTGCGCCGCAACATCATCGCCGAGAAATATGCCGACCTGATCGCGGCGCTCTATGACGGCCGCGATACGGTCAGCACCCGGACGGAAGTGACCTACGAGGACGGCCGCAAGGGCGAGATCCGCGCGGTGCTGAAAATCGAGGAGGCCCGGACCTTCCCGACCCGGACCATGCAGAAGGTGGCTGCGGAATGACCATGCAAGAAGGCTATACCACCGCCGACGGCCGCCAGATCGGCGGCGTGCTGATGGACCTGAAGAACATCACCCTGCGCTTCGGCGGCGTCACGGCGATCAAGGACATCAGCTTCGACATCCGCGAGGGCGAGATCCGCGCCATCATCGGCCCGAACGGCGCCGGCAAGTCCTCGATGCTGAACGTGATCTCGGGCTTCTATGTCCCGCAAGAGGGCGAGATCTGGTTCAAGGGCCATCGCCGCGGCCCGATGAAACCCTATGAGGTGGCGCGGCTGGGCATTGCCCGCACCTTCCAGAACATCGCGCTGTTCGACGGCATGTCGGTCCTGGACAACATCATGACCGGCCGCCTGAACATGATGAAGGCGCCGATCTGGAGCCAGGCGCTGTGGTGGGGCCGGGCTGAGCGCGAGGAAGTGGAAAACCGCGAGCAGGTCGAGAAGATCATCGACTTCCTGGAGATCCAGAACATCCGCAAGACCCCGGTCGGCCGGCTGCCTTACGGGTTGAAGAAGCGCGTCGAACTGGCGCGGGCGCTGGCGGCCGAGCCCAAGATCCTGCTGCTCGACGAGCCGATGGCCGGCATGAACGTCGAGGAGAAGGAGGACATGTGCCGCTTCATCCTGGACGTGAACGACGAGTTCGGCACCACCATCGCCCTGATCGAGCATGACATGGGCGTGGTCATGGACCTCAGCGACCGGGTGGTGGTGATGGATTACGGCCGCAAGATCGGCGACGGCACCCCCGACGAGGTGCGCAGCAATCCCGAGGTCATCAGCGCCTATCTTGGCGTGGCGCACGAATAAGGGGACGGCGATGGAATTTCTGTATGCAAGCGAAGTCCTGCTGAACGGCCTGATGGCCGGGGTGATGTATTCGCTGGTCGCGCTGGGTTTCGTGCTGATCTACAAGGCCTCGGGGGTCTTCAACTACGCCCAGGGGGTGATGGCGCTGTTCGCCGCCATGACGCTGGTGGGCATCATGGAGGGCCGGGTGCCCTTCGCGCATCTGATCGGCGCCGCCTTCGGCGTGCATGTATCCAGCTTCGGCTGGACCGTGCCGGGATTGCTGGCGATCCTGCTCACGGCGCTGATCATGGTCGGCCTCGCCATCGCCATCGAGAAGCTGGTACTGAAGCACCTGGTCGGGCAGGAGCCGATCATCCTGTTCATGGCCACCATCGGCCTGGCCTGGCTCCTGGAAGGGCTCGGCGACGTGATGTGGGGCGCCGACGTGAAGGTGCTGGACGTCGGCCTGCCGCAGGGCATTTCCGAGACGGTCGAGGCGATGACCGATGACTGGCTGGGCTACGGCTTCTTCATCGACCGGCTGGACATCTGGGCGGCGGTCATCGCGGCGGCGCTGGTGGCGGCGCTGGTCGGCTTCTCGCAATATACCAAGCAGGGCCGGGCGATGCGCGCGGTGGCCGACGACCACCAGGCGGCGCTGTCGGTGGGCATCAGCCTGCAATTCATCTGGATCATGGTCTGGTCGATCGCCGGTTTCGTCGCATTGGTCGCGGGCATCATGTGGGGCACGAAATCGGGCGTGCAGTTCAGCCTCTCGTTGATCGCCCTCAAGGCGCTGCCGGTGCTGATGCTCGGCGGATTCACGTCGATCCCCGGCGCCATCGTCGGCGGTCTCATCATCGGCATGGGCGAAAAGCTGTTCGAATATTTCGTCGGCCCCATGGTCGGTGGCGCGACCGAGAACTGGTTCGCCTATGTGCTGGCGCTGATCTTCCTCGTCTTCCGGCCGCAGGGGCTGTTCGGCGAGCGCATCATCGAGCGGGTCTGACGATGAAAAGATTCTATGCCTCCGGCGGGGATATTTGGGCAAGAAAGAAGGGCGGAATCTCGCGTTCTTCCTTGGAGAAATATCCCGCGGGGGTGTGGGGGCGCGAAGCCCCCACGGGCAAGGCGTGACGCTGGGAGGAACGGATGCTTTCCCGCGAGGCGGGTGATTTCCAGACGAGCTATCGCGACGATGGCCAGACCTTTCCGATCCGGCTGGATCGCTGGGGCTATTACGCGATCCTGGCGGTGGCCTTCCTGGTCGTGCCCTTCGTCATCGACAGCTACTGGGCCAATGCGGTGCTGGTGCCCTTCCTGATCTATGCCATCGCCGCCATCGGGCTGAACATCCTGACCGGCTATGCCGGGCAGGTCAGCCTGGGCACCGGCGGCTTCATGGCGGTGGGGGCCTATGCCGTCTACAAGCTGATGGTCGCCTTTCCGGGCGTGCCGATCGTCATCCATATCGTGCTGGCCGGCGCGATCACGGCGGTCGTCGGCATGCTCTTCGGCCTGCCCAGCCTGCGGATCAAGGGTTTCTACCTGGCGGTGGCGACGCTGGCCGCGCAGTTCTTCCTGGTGTGGCTCTTCAACAAGGTGCCGTGGTTTTACAACTATTCGGCCTCGGGCCAGATCAACGCGCCCGAGCGCACCATCCTGGGCTGGGCGGTGACCGGGCCCGCCACCACCGCTTCGGCGAAATACCTGATCTGCCTTGTCTTTGCCGTCGTGCTGGCCTGGGTGGCGCGCAACCTGACCCGCGGCAGCGTGGGGCGCAAATGGATGGCGATCCGCGACATGGACATCGCCGCCGAGATCATCGGGGTGAACCCGCTGACCGCCAAGCTGTCGGCCTTTGCCGTCTCCAGCTTCTTCGTCGGCATCGCCGGGGCGCTGCTGTTCTCGGTCTACCTAGGCGCGGCCGAGGCCAGCGAGGCCTTCGGCATCAACAAGAGCTTCCTGGTGCTGTTCATGATCATCATCGGCGGGCTGGGCAGCATCTTCGGCAGCTTTGCCGGCGCCGCCTTCCTGGTGCTGCTGCCGGTCTTTCTCAAGAACGTGCTGGTGGCGCAGTTCGGCTGGCCGACCGACCTGGCCGCCCATATCGAGCTGATGATCGTCGGCGCGCTGATCGTGTTCTTCCTGATCGTCGAGCCGCACGGGCTGGCGCGTCTCTGGGCGCTGACGAAGGAAAAGCTGCGGCTCTGGCCGTTCCCGCATTAACGACCGGACAACCGGCGGACCAGAAAACCCTTGGGGAGGAGACCAAGATGAAACTGAAACTCGCAACTGTCGCATTGGGCGCCGTCATGGCGGCGGCCCCGGCCATGGCCGACCTGGTGGTGCCCAATCTCAGCTATCGCACCGGGCCCTATGGCGCGAACGGCACGCAATATGCCGATGGGTTCAACGACTACTTCACCCTGCTGAACGAACGCGACGGCGGCATCGGCGGCGAGAGGGTCCGGACCCCGGAATGCGAGACCGCCTATAACACCGAAAAGGGCGTCGAGTGCTACGAGGCGACCAAGGGCTCGGGCGCGCTGGTCTATAACCCGCTGTCCACCGGCATCACCTATCAGCTGATCCCCAAGGTCGCGGCGGACAAGATCCCGCTTTACACGCCGGGCTATGGCCGGACCTCGGCCAAGAACGGCAAGGTCTTCGAATGGGTGTTCAACGCCCCGGCGAACTACTGGGACGGTGCCAGCGTGGCGATCAAGTATCTGCTGGACCAGAACGGCGGCGACCTGAACGGCAAGAAGATCGCGCTGGTCTATCACAACTCGGCCTATGGCAAGGAGCCGATCCGCACCCTGCAGGAGCTTGGCAAGAAGCACGGCTTCACCCTGACCGAGCTGCCGGTCGATCCGCCCGGCCAGGAGCAGAAGAGCCAATGGCTGCAAATCCGCCGCGACAAGCCGGATTACGTGCTGATGTGGGGCTGGGGCGTGATGAACCAGACCGCCATCCAGGAGGCCGCCAACATCCGTTTCCCGATGGAGAATTTCATCGGCACCTACTGGTCGGGCTCGGAAGTGGACGTGAAGCCGGTGGGCGCCGGCGCCAATGGCTACAAGGCGCTGACGTTCCACGGCGTCGGCATGGATTACCCGATCTATGAGGACATGAAGAAACATGTCATCGAGCCGGGCAAGGCCTCGCAGGGCGGGCAGTTCGTCGGCTCGGTGCTGTATTCGCGCGGCATGTATGCGGCGGTGGTGATTGCCGAGGCGATCAAGAAGGCGCAGGAACTGGCCGGCACGCCGCAGATCACGCCGGCGCAGCTGCGCGACGGGTTCGAGGCGCTGGACATCACGCCCGAGCGCCTGGCCGAGCTGGGCCTGCCGGACTTCGGTCCCGAGATCAAGATGACCTGCGACAACCACGGCGGCAGCGGCATGGCGCGGCTGCAGCAATGGGACGCCTCGGCCGGCAAGTGGAGCCTGATCACCGAGTTCACCGAGCCGGACCAGGAGGTGCTGGACCCGCTGATCCTGGAAGACAGCGAGGCCTATGCCAAGGAAGCCGGCATCTCGCCGCGCTGCTGATCCCTTGCCCCGGCGGTCCGCCGCCGGGGCCTTTCACCCGCGCCTGGAGGGAAAGTCCATGTTCGACGCCGCGCCGCAACGCGAGACCCTGCTTGAGGTCAACAATATCGAGGTGATCTACAATCACGTCATCCTGGTGCTGAAGGGCGTCAGCCTGTCGGTGCCCAAGGGCGGCATCACCGCGCTTCTGGGCGGCAATGGCGCGGGCAAGACCACGACGCTGAAGGCGATCTCGAACCTGCTGCATTCCGAGCGCGGCGAGGTCACCAAGGGCACGATCAGCTATCGCGGCGAACGGGTGCAGGAGCTGGACCCGGCCAGCCTGGTCAGGAAGGGCGTGATCCAGGTGATGGAGGGGCGCCATTGCTTCGAGCACCTGACCATCGAGGAGAACCTGCTGACCGGTGCCTATACCCGCGGCGACGGGCGCGCCGCCATCGCCCGCGATCTCGAGATGGTCTATTCCTATTTCCCCCGCCTCAAGGAGCGCCGGAAAAGCCAGGCCGGCTATACCTCGGGCGGCGAGCAGCAGATGTGCGCCATGGGCCGGGCGCTGATGTCGCGCCCCGAGACGATCCTGCTGGACGAGCCCTCGATGGGCCTGGCGCCGCAGCTGGTCGAGCAGATCTTCGAGATCGTGAAGGCGGTGAACGAGGGCGAGGGCGTGACCTTCCTTCTGGCCGAGCAGAACACCAATGTCGCGCTGCGCTATGCCCATTACGGCTATATCCTGGAAAGCGGCCGGGTGGTGATGGACGGGCCGGCGGATGCGCTGCGCGAGAACCCGGACGTCAAGGAATTCTATCTCGGCATGTCCGACCAGGGCCGCAAGAGCTTTCGCGACGTGCGGTCCTATCGCCGGCGCAAGCGCTGGCTGGCCTGAGCGCAGAAAGGCACCCCCATGGCATTCTATGACAAGCTTGAAACCCGCAGCGCCGACGAGCGGGCATCATGGCTGGCGGCCGAACTGCCCGCCGCCGTCGCCCGCGCCGGCACGGCGCCGGGGCTGGCGCGCCTTCTGGGCGATGTCGAGCCCGGCCGGATCACCACGCGCGAGGCGCTGGCCCGGCTGCCGGTGATCCGCAAATCCGAACTCTCGGCCGCGCAAAAGGCCATGCCGCCCTTTGGCGGCTTCACCACCCGGCCGGCCCCGGATTTCGAGAACGTCTTCCAGAGCCCTGGCCCGATCTACGAGCCCGGCCGGCGCGGCGAGGACTGGTGGCGGCTGGGGCGTTTCCTGCATGCGGCGGGCGTGGGCCGGGGCGATATCGTCCACAACTGCTTCGGCTATCACCTGACGCCGGCGGGGATGATGTTCGAAAGCGCCGCCCGCGCCGTCGGGGCCGCGACCCTGCCGGCCGGCACCGGCCAGACCGAATTGCAGGTCCGCGCCGCGGCGGACATCGGCACCACCGTCTATGCCGGAACGCCGGATTACCTGAAGATCATGCTCGACAAGGCCGATGAACTGGGCGAGCGGCTGCGCCTGACCCGCGCCGTGGTCTCGGGCGGGGCGTTGTTTCCCAGCCTGCGGCAGGGTTACGCGGATCGCGGCATCGCCACGACGCAATGCTATGCCACCGCCGACTTGGGCCTGATCGCCTATGAATCGCCGGCCATGGAGGGGATGATCGTGGATGAGCGGGTGATCGTCGAGATCGTCCGCCCCGGCACCGGCACCCCGGTCCCGGATGGCGAGGTGGGCGAGGTCGTCGTCACCACGCTGAACCCGGATTATCCGCTGCTGCGTTTTGCCACCGGCGACCTGTCGGCGGTGCTGCCGGGGGCCAGCCCCTGCGGGCGCACCAACATGCGCATCAAGGGTTGGATGGGCCGCGCCGACCAGACCACCAAGATCAAGGGCATGTTCGTGCGCCCCGAGCAGGTGGCGGCGCTGGTGGCCCGCCACCCGGAAATCTCACGCGCTCGTGTGGTCGCAGACCGCGCCGGGGACATGGATGTGATGACGGTGCTGCTGGAAACCGGGGCCGATGATGCGGCAAGATACGAAGGAACGGTGTTGGATACACTGAAACTTCGCGGCCGGGTGGAACTGGTTGCGCCGGGCTCGCTGCCGAACGACGGCAAGGTGATCGAGGATCGGCGCAGCTACGACTGATTCCGGCCCCCCGGAATGAGGTTGCCCGATGCGCATCGCTGCCGTCCTGCTTGCCGCCCTGGTCGGGGCCGCGCCCGCCTGGGCCGAGAATCGCGCCGTCATCATCGGCAATGCCGATTATCGCAGCGCCCCCGACCTGGCCGGCTCGGATACCATGGCGCTGGCAAAGGCGCTGCGCGAGGCGGGCTTCACCACCCAGCAGGGCCTCGATCTCGAGGCCCGGCCGCTGCGCCGGCTGCTTGAATCGCTGGCCCGCGCCGATGCCGATCCCGGCGCGCGCATCGTGGCGCTGAACGGCCGCTTCCTGCATGATGCCGAGGAAACCTGGTTCATGGGCACCGATGCCGATACGCCCGGCCCGGCGGCGGCCGGGGGGCAGGGCGTGCCGCTGTCGCTGGTCATGCGGCTGATGGCGGGGGGCGATCCGGGCGCGGTGCTGATCCTGGGCACCGATGCGCAGCAGATGCCGCACCGGCCGGGGCTGGAAAACGGCATCGGCGCGCTTCGGCCGCCGGCCGGGGTCTCGGTCGTCACCGGCCCGCCCGAGGCCGGCGCCCGCGCCCTGGCCCGGCTGCTGGACGGGGCGACGCTGGCCCAGGCCAGCGCCGGCCGGGCGCTTTCCCTGCTGCCCGAGGCTGCAGGCGACCTGCGCCCGGTGCCGCCGCGCAAGGCTGCCGACGCCCTGGCCGATGACCGCGACGCCTGGGCCGAGGCCGCGGTGGCAGATACCGCCCTGGCCTATCGGGATTATCTGGCGCGCTTTCCGCAGGGGATCTACGCCGCGGATGCGCGCGACAGGCTGGCGCAGATCGGCCGTGCGCCGGGGGTGCGCCATGCCGACCGCGCCGCCTGGAGCCTGGCTGCCGCGACCGATACGGCCGCCGCCTATGCGACCTATCTGAAGCAGTTTCCCGCCGGGCCCCATGCCGGCGCCGCCCGCAAGCGGCTGGCCGAATTGCGCCCCGTCCCACCCGCAAGGCCCGCCTCGCAGCCCGCGTCGGCGGTGGCGGCCGAACAGGCGCTTTCCCTCGGCCCGGCCGGCCGGGCGGCCGTCCAGCGCCACCTGTCCCGGCTTGGCCTGCAGCCGGGCGCGGCCGACGGCGTCTTCGGCCCGCGCACGCGCCTGGCGATTTCGGGCTGGCAGCGCGCCAACGGGCTGGCCGTCACCGGCCACCTGACCGGGCCGCAGGTGCGGATGATCGCCGAGCAGGCCGAAGGCCGCGCCACCGAGGCCGCCGCCCAGGATCGCGCCTTCTGGCGGCAAAGCGGCGCAAGCGGCGATGCCGGGGGGCTGCGCGCCTATCTCGACCGCTATCCCCAGGGCATCCATGCCGAGGCGGCGCGACGCCAGCTGGCCGGGGCCGGCACCGGTCAGGACGCCCCCCATGGCGACGAGGCGACATGGCGCTGGGCCCGCCGCCAGGGCTCGGCCGCGGCCTATGAGACCTATCTGGAACGCTTCCCCTCGGGCATCCATGCGCCGGCCGCGCGGGAACGCCTTGCCACCCTGCGCGCCGGCGTCGAGGCGGCGCGGCGTGAAGAGGCGGGGCTTGACCTCACCCCCGCGACCCGCCGCCTGATCGAGGAGCGGCTGCGCGCCGCCGGCATGCAGCCGGGTCCGGCCGAGGGCGAGTTCACCGAGGAAACCCGCGCGGCGCTGCGCCGCTACCAGGCGGCGCGCAACCTGCGCGTCACCGGCTATGTGACCCGGCAGACGATCTCGGGCCTGCTGGCGGATGTCCTGCACTAGTCGCTGACAACGGGAAGCATCGCGCTTTCGTCATGCCGGCAGGGGCTGCATCGCGGCGCAGGTGCCCTGCAACGCCTGCAAGGCGAGCTGGCGGCGCTGATTTCCTTCGCGGGGTTCGTGCTGCTTGCACCGATGGCCGCCCTGGGCTAGGGCATGCGCCGTGCCGCCTTGCTCCGACTGGGGGAGTGAACGCTTGCCGCCAGCCAGCCACTCGCCGGCATCTGTCCGCGGTTTGCGCGCCGCCCCCTGCCGCGCCGCCGCGGCGATCCTGCCGGACCGCTGCGGTGGCCCAAGGATCTCGCCCGGATCCCTGCCGCGTTGACGGCGGGTCGGCCCTGTCGCGCTTCCCATCTTCTTCCTTGTGGAAATATCCACGGGGGTGTGGGGGCAGTCAGCCCCCACTTGCTGCGCACCAGGGCCGAAATGCGAAAACGCCCGCGGCACAGGGCCTGCGGGCGTTCCGGGATTCAGCCGACCGGCCGTTCTCAGCCCTGGCGGGCCTTGAAGCGCGGGTTGGTCTTGTTGATGATGTAGATGCGGCCCTTGCGGCGCACGACTTGGCAGTCACGGTGGCGGCTCTTGAGCGAGCGGAGCGAATTGCGAACCTTCATCGGTCTTCTCCTATCGCGGCGCATCGCTAGGTCGCGCCTTGAAAACGAAATACCCCCGAAAAAGCCTCGGGGGCGCGAAATGAATGGTGGGCGGTACTGGGATCGAACCAGTGGCCACTACGATGTCAACGTAGTGCTCTACCGCTGAGCTAACCGCCCCCCGTCAGGTGATTCTGCCAGCCTGCGCCGCCAGATCGCCTGGATCGGCGTGTCTATAGCCACCTCGCCCAGGGGTTTCAAGCCCTCAATCGACGGCTATTGGCCTTCCTCGATCATGGTTTATAAATCTTCCTGTCTCGACCGTCCAGAATGGCGCCGTCTGCGCCGCCGGGGAAAGCCAGGATGACCAGGGAAGAGCCGACCTTCGATCTGATGCGGCCGCAATCGTGGCTGGGCGGGGTGATCTTTGCCTCGCCGCATTCCGGCCGGGCCTATCCCGACTGGTTCCTGGCCGAATCGCGGCTGGATGCGCAGCAGCTGCGCTCGTCCGAGGATGCCTTCGTGGACCGGCTGATCGCTCCGGCGCTGGAGCATGGCGCCATGATGCTGACCGCGCGGGTGCCGCGCTGCGTGGTGGACCTGAACCGCGGCCCCGAGGAGATCGACCCCCTGGTGGTGTCGGGCGCCGCGCCGGGGATCAGCAATCCGCGGATCATGGCGGGGCTGGGGGTGATTCCCCGCGTCGTCTCGCAGGGGCGCGTCATCCACGACCGGCCGATCCCGCGGGCCGAGGCCGAAAGCCGCATCGCCCGGCTGTGGCATCCCTATCACCGGGCGCTTTCGGCGCTGATCGACGAGGCGGTGGCGCAGTTCGGCGGCGCCATCCTGATCGACATGCATTCCATGCCGCGCGATGCGCTGACCCATCTGCCGCGCCCGCGTCCCGACATGGTGCTGGGCGACCGCAACGGCGTCTCGGCCGCGCCGCGGATCAGCGCCGGCGTGGCCGAGGCGGTGGCGGCCGAGGGCTTCCGGCTGCGGCGCAACTCGCCCTTTTCCGGCGCCTATATCACCCAGACCTATGGCCGGCCGCGCAACAATGTCCATGTCGTGCAACTGGAACTGGACCGCTCGCTCTACATGGACGAGGGGCGGATCGAGCCGCGCCCGGATTTCGAGCTGTTCCGGACCCGTTTTGGCCGCGTCGTCGCCCGGCTGGCGCGGCTGCGCCCGGATGCCAGCGACGCGGCCTTCGCCGCCGAGTGACCAAGGAAAGGAAATGCGATGCCGCCCGAAATCGCCGAGATGATCGGCCAGAACATCGCCCTGATCGTGCTGGCGGTGGTGATCCTGTTCGCCGTCAGCCGCGCCGTCCGCATCGTCCCGCAATCGGAAAAATACGTCGTCGAGCGTTTCGGCCGGCTGCATGCGGTGCTGGGGCCGGGGATCAATTTCATCGTTCCCTTCCTTGACCGGGTGGCGCATCGGATCTCGGTGCTGGAACGCCAGCTGCCGACTTCGCGCCAGGACGCGATCACCGCCGACAACGTGCTGGTGCAGGTGGAAACCAGCGTCTTCTATCGCATCATCGAGCCGGAAAAGACCGTCTATCGCATCCGCGACGTGGATGCGGCGATCACCACCACGGTGGCGGGGATCGTGCGCTCGGAAATCGGCGCGATGGAGCTGGACCAGGTGCAGTCGAACCGCGCCCAGCTGATCGAGCGCATCCGCGACGCGCTGGCCAATATCGTCGATGACTGGGGCATCGAGGTGACGCGGGCCGAGATTCTGGACGTCAACCTGGACGAGGCGACGCGGGCCGCCATGCTGCAACAGCTGAATGCCGAACGCGCCCGCCGCGCCCAGGTGACCGAGGCCGAGGGCCGCCGCCGCGCCGTGGAACTGGCCGCCGACGGCGATCTTTACGCCGCCGAGCAGCAGGCCAAGGCGAAGCGCCTGCTGGCCGATGCCGAGGCCTATGCCACCGCGGCCATCGCCACCGCGATCCGCGAGGGCGGGATCGAGGCGGCGCAATACCAGGTCGCCATGCGCCAGGTCGATGTGCTGGCCGAGGTCGGCAAGGGGCAGGGCAAGCAGACGGTGATCGTCCCCGCCTCGGCCGTCGAGGCGCTGGGCGACGCCTTCCGCATGCTGCGGGGTGGCAAATGAGCTGGGCGAACGGCTGGATCTGGATCATCGCGGCGCTGATCCTGGCGGCGGTGGAACTGGCGCTGCCGGGCTGGTTCTTCCTGGGCCTGGCCGGCGCGGTGCTGCTGATGGGGCTGGCGCTGCTTCTGGGCCTGTGGCCCGGCGGGCTGCCGATGGCGCTGGTGGTCACGGCGGTCCTGACCGGGGTGATCTGGCTGGCGTTGCGGCGCATCTTCGGCAAGAACCGCGGCGAGGTGCGGCGCTGGACCCGCGACATCAACGACAACTAGGCTTTGCCGGCGCCAAGCTGGTGCTGACCCATGGCGCGTGCCTGCTGACCTGCCTGCGCGACGATTACGGCTGGATCCCCTTTCCGGCGCATTGGGATCTGCCCGGCGGCGGGGCCGAGCCGGACGAGTCGCCGGTCGAATGCGCCCTGCGCGAACTGGACGAGGAATTCGGGCTGCGCCTTGCGGCCGGGCGGCTGGCGGGGCGGGCCTTTCCCTCGGTCTCGGAGCCCGGTCGGCTGTCCTGGCTGTTTTCCGGCACGATCACCGCGACCGAGATCGCGGTGATCCGCTTTGGCGGCGAGGGGCAGGAATGGCGGATGATGCCGGTTGCGGAATTCGTCGCCCATCCGCGCGCCGTGCCGCATTTCCGCGACCGAGTGCGGCTTGTCCTTGCCGGTGCCGGCTGCGGGATTTGAGAATCGCCCCGCGGCGTGCATGATCGGGCCACCCGCAGCAAGGAGGGCAGCCATGTCCCGCATGCAGCTTTATCGTCGCAACGGCTGGGGCTCGGCCATCGTCGAGGCGCAACTGGCGCATTACGGGCTCGATGCCGAGGGGGTCGAGGTCGCGGATCTGTTCCTGGACCCGGCCGCCAGACGCGAATTGATGCGGATCAGCCCGGCCGGGCAAATCCCGGTGCTGATCCTGCCCGATGGCCGGGTCATGTCGGAAAGCGCGGCGATCACGCTGTACCTGGCCGACATGACGGGCAGGGACGACCTGGTGCCCGAGGCCGGGGCCGCCGAGCGGCCGCGTTTCCTGCGCTGGCTGATCTTCCTGGTGGCGCAGGTCTATCCCTGCTTTACCTTTGGCGACGATCCGGCGCGGTTCCTGAGCGACCCGGCGGCGCAAAAGGAGTTGGGCGAGGCCACCACGGCGCGGTTGCAGCAGCTTTGGGCCGCCGTTGAAGGCGTGGTGGGCGCGCCCTGGTTCCTGGGCGAGCGGTTCTCGGCGCTGGATATCTACCTGGCGGCGATGACCAACTGGAAGCCCGGCCCGGAATGGTTCGAGGGCCATGCGCCCAAGGTCTGGTCCATCGCCCGCGCTACGGCGGCGCGGGAGGATCTGGCGCCGGTCATGCAGCGCAATTTCGGCTGATTATGCCCCGGCCAGTTCGGCCTGGATCGCCTGAGCCGCGGCGCGCGGGTCCGCGGCCTGCCAGATCGGCCGTCCGACGACGATATGGTCGGCGCCGCTGGCGATGGCCGTGGCCGGGGTCTCGATCCGCTTCTGGTCGCCGGCATCGCTGCCCGCCGGGCGCACGCCGGGGGTCACGATCAGCCGGCCCGCCGCCTCGGGCAGGGCGCGGATCAGGGCTGCTTCGCGCGGGCTGGCGATGACGCCGTCCGCCCCGGCCTCGAAGGCGCGGGCGGCGCGGGTCGCCACGATCTCGGCCACGTCGCCCGGCACGATCAGCCCGGCATCCAGGTCGGCGCGGTCCAGCGAGGTCAGGATGGTCACCGCCAGGATCTTCAGCCCCGAGCCGCTTGCCCCCTGTTTCGCCGCCCGGACCACATGCGGGTCGCCATGCACGGTCAGGAAATCCAGGTCGTATTGCGCGATGCCTTTCACCGCCGCCTCGACCGTGGCGCCGATGTCGAAGAACTTCATGTCCAGGAAGATGCGCTTGCCATGTTCCTGTTTCAGCTCGTTGGCCAGCGCCAGGCCGCCGCCGGTCAGCATGCCCAGGCCGATCTTGTAGAAGCTGGCGGCGTCGCCGATCCTTTCGGCCAGTTCCAGCCCGGCCAGCGCGTTCGGCACGTCCAGCGCCACGATCAGACGGTCGTCCATGTTCCACCTCAGCCTGCGACAAACGGGCCGCTTATAGGCGGGAACCCTCTGTCTTGAAACCCCGTTTGTTCCTGCCCATGTGACTGGCAAGACCCGAGCCGGATCGTGCCAATGCGGGCGATCCAAAGCGGGGGCTGAGGAAAGGATTTTCATATGGATATGGAAAAGTTCACGGAACGGTCGCGGGGCTTTTTGCAGGCGGCGCAGACCATCGCCATCCGCGAGGAAAACCAGCGCGTGATGCCCGAGCATCTGCTCAAGGCGCTGATGGATGACGACCAGGGCTTTGCCAGCAACCTGATCGCGCGGGCCGGCGGCGATGCCCAGGCCGTGCGCCAGGCCGTCGACCAGGCGGTGGCGAAGCAGCCCAAGGTCAGCGGCGGGCAGGGGCAGGTCTATGTCGATCCCTCGATGGTGCGGGTGCTGGACGAGGCCGAGAAGCTGGCCAAGAAGGCCGGCGACAGTTTCGTGCCCGCCGAGCGGGTGCTGACCGCGCTGGCCATCGTCAACACCAATGCCCGCGATGCGCTGGCGGCCGGCAAGGTGACGGCGCAGGCGCTGAACGGCGCCATCAACGACATCCGCAAGGGGCGCACGGCCGACACCGCCAGCGCCGAGGACAGCTATGAGGCGCTGTCGAAATACGCCCGAAACCTGACCGAGGCCGCGGCCGAGGGCAAGATCGACCCGATCATCGGCCGGGACGAGGAAATCCGCCGCGCCATGCAGGTGCTGTCGCGCCGCACCAAGAACAACCCGGTGCTGATCGGCGAGCCCGGCGTCGGCAAGACCGCCATCGCCGAAGGGCTGGCGTTGCGCATCATCGACGGCGACGTGCCGGAAAGCCTGCGCAACAAGCAGCTCTGGGCGCTGGACATGGGGGCGCTGATCGCCGGCGCGAAATATCGCGGCGAGTTCGAGGAGCGGCTGAAGGCGGTGCTGAAGGAGATCGAGGATGCCGCCGGCGAGATCGTGCTGTTCATCGACGAGCTGCATGTGCTGGTCGGCGCCGGCAAGACCGACGGCGCCATGGATGCCGCGAACCTGATCAAGCCGGCGCTGGCGCGGGGCGAGTTGCATTGCGTCGGCGCCACCACGCTGGACGAATACCGCAAGTATATCGAAAAGGACGCGGCGCTGGCCCGGCGCTTCCAGCCGGTCATGGTCGAGGAGCCGACGGTCGAGGACACGATCAGCATCCTGCGCGGCATCAAGGAGAAGTATGAGCTGCATCACGGCGTGCGCATCAGCGACGCTGCGCTGGTGGCGGCGGCGACCCTGTCGCATCGCTACATCACCGACCGCTTCCTGCCCGACAAGGCCATCGACCTGGTGGACGAGGCCGCGAGCCGGCTGCGCATGGAGGTGGACAGCAAGCCCGAGGAGCTGGACCAGCTCGATCGGCAGATCCTGCAGATGCAGATCGAGGCCGAGGCGCTGAAGAAAGAGGACGACGCCGCCTCCAAGGACCGGCTGGAGAAGCTGGAGAAGCAGCTGTCGGAACTGCAGGAGAAATCCGCCTCGCTGACCGCCCGCTGGCAGGCCGAGCGCGACAAGCTGGAAGGCTCGCGCACGCTGAAGGAGCAGCTCGACCGCGCCCGCGCCGAACTGGACCAGGCCAAGCGCGAGGGCAACCTGGCCCGTGCGGGTGAGTTGAGCTATGGCATCATCCCCGGACTCGAGCGGCAGCTGGCCGAGGCCGAGGGCCATAACGACGGCCTGCTGGTCGAGGAGACCGTCCGCCCCGAGCAGGTCGCCGAGGTGGTGGAACGCTGGACCGGCATTCCCACCAGCAAGATGCTGGAGGGCGAGCGCGAGAAGTTGTTGAAGATGGAGGACGTGCTGAGCAAGCGCGTCATCGGCCAGTCCGAGGCGGTGACGGCGGTGTCGAACGCCGTGCGCCGGGCGCGGGCCGGGCTGAACGATCCCAAGCGGCCGCTGGGCAGCTTCCTGTTCCTGGGCCCGACCGGCGTCGGCAAGACCGAGCTGACCAAGGCGATCGCCGAATACCTGTTCGACGACGACAGCGCCATGGTCCGCATCGACATGTCCGAGTTCATGGAGAAGCATTCGGTCGCGCGGCTGATCGGCGCGCCTCCGGGCTATGTCGGCTATGACGAGGGCGGCGTGCTGACCGAGGCGGTGCGGCGGCGTCCCTATCAGGTGATCCTGTTCGACGAGGTCGAAAAGGCGCATCCGGACGTGTTCAACGTGCTGCTGCAGGTTCTGGACGACGGCCAGCTGACCGACGGCCAGGGCCGGACGGTGGACTTCAAGCAGACGCTGATCGTGCTGACCTCGAACCTCGGTGCGCAGGCGCTGTCGGCGCTGCCGGAGGGTGCCGATTCCGGCCAGGCGCGCGCGCAGGTGATGGATGCGGTCCGGGCGCATTTCCGGCCCGAGTTCCTGAACCGGCTGGACGAGATCATCATCTTCCATCGCCTCACGCGCGAGAACATGGACGGCATCGTCAGGATCCAGCTCTGGCAGCTGGAAAGCCGGCTGGCGCAGCACAAGATCGGGCTGGAGCTGGACGAGGCGGCGCTGAAATGGCTGGCGGACGAGGGCTATGACCCGGTTTTCGGCGCCCGGCCGCTGAAGCGGGTGATGCAGCGCAGCCTGCAGAACCCCCTGGCCGAGATGATCCTGGCCGGCGAGGTGCTGGACGGGCAGACCGTGCATGTCAGCGCCGGGCCCGAGGGGCTGATCGTCGGCAACCGCGTCTCCTCGGCCCATCTGGGTTCGGCGGATGACAGCGGGCCGCGGGTGCCGCTGCACTGAGACGCGAGAGGGGCGGATGCACGGTATCCGCCCCTTTTTCCGGCCCGGCGCTCGCGCGGAAGTCACGCCGAGTTTCATCGGCATTCTGCGCGCCGGGTGGCATGATATGCGGGCGACAGGGGGGGAAGCGCCATGAAGCTGAAATGGTCCGATGTGACGCCCGAGGCGGATTACCTGAACCGCCGCGCCTTCCTGGCGGCGGGCATGGCGGCGCTGGCGACGCCTGCCCTGGGGCTGCAGGGCAGGCCCTCGGCCTTTTCGACCGACGAGACGCCGAACAGCCTTGAGGACATCACGCACTACAACAATTTCTACGAGTTCGGCACCGGCAAGAGCGATCCGGCGCAATATTCCGGCAGCCTGAAGACCTCGCCCTGGTCGGTGACGATCGACGGCATGGTGGACCGGCCCGGCAGCTACGGCGTCGAGGATCTGGCCCCTGAATCGGCGCTGGAGGAGCGCATCTATCGCCTGCGCTGCGTCGAGGCCTGGTCGATGGTCATCCCTTGGCTGGGCGTGCCGCTGGCGGCGGTGCTGGACAGGGTCGGCGTGCAGCCCGGCGCGAAATTCGTCGCCTTCCGCACGCTGCACGACCCCGAGCAGATGCCGGGCCAGCGCACCCGCATCCTCGACTGGCCCTATCGCGAGGGGCTGCGGCTGGACGAGGCCATGCATCCGCTGACCATCCTGGCGACCGGGCTTTACGGGCGCATTCTGCCCAACCAGAACGGCGCGCCGATCCGGCTGGTGGTGCCGTGGAAATACGGCTTCAAGTCGATCAAGTCGGTGGTGTCGATCACCCTGACCGACAGGCAGCCGCCCTGCAGCTGGCAGATGATGCAGCCCGGCGAATACGGCTTCTATGCCAATGTGAACCCGCAGGTGGACCATCCGCGCTGGTCGCAGGCGACCGAAAGGCGGATCGGCCGCGGCCTTTTCGGTGGCCGGCAGGAGACGCTGATGTTCAACGGCTATGGCGATCAGGTGGCCGGGCTCTATGCGGGCATGGACCTGGCGAAGCATTACTGATGCCGCAGCACCTCAATCGCTGGCTGCGGCACGTTCCGGTCTGGGCGGTCTGGCTGGCGGGGCTGATCCCGCTGGGGCTGCTGGTCTGGGACACGCTGCAGGGCAACCTGGGCGTCGATCCGGTGCGCGACATCGAACATCGCCTGGGCCGCACCGCGATCTATTTCCTGCTGGCGACCCTGGCGGTGACGCCGCTGCTGCGGCTGACGCGGCTGAACCTGATGCGCTTTCGCCAGGCGCTTGGGCTGATCTGCTTTGCCTATGTCGCCTGCCATCTTGCGGCCTGGGTGGTCTTCGACATGGCTTTTCTCTGGGCGCAGATGCTCGGGGACGTGGTGAAGCGGCCCTATCTGGTTTTCGGCATGCTGGCCTTCGTCATGCTGCTGGCGCTGGCGCTGACCTCGAACCGGTTCTCGATCCGCCGCCTGGGCGTGCGCTGGCGGCAACTGCATCGGCTGGTCTATCCGGCGGCGCTTCTGGCTGCTTTTCACTGGCTGTGGGCGCTGAAGGTTTGGGGATCGTGGCCGCTGGCGATTTTTGGGGCGATTCTTTTGCTTCTTGGCCTGCGTTTGCTGGGAAAAGCGCGGCGGCGGAACTCG
>NZ_JBGOSN010000008.1:0-84998 GCF_046335115.1 Paracoccus sp. P2
CACCGGAATCCCGTCTCCGGAATCCCGTCTATGGGTATGTGACCTAGGGCGCCCCTGACCGGTCCGCGCCCTGCGCCCGCCGCGTGGCAATGCTGCGCCACAGGAAGGCCAGCGTGAACAGCGCCGTCAGCACCAGCACGATGGTCGGTGCCGGGGCGCTGTTCAGCCAGAAGCTGGCCCAGACCCCGCTGACCGCCCCGAAGGCCGCGACCCCGACCGAGGTGGCCAGCATGGCGGGCAGCCGCCGCGTCATCAGGAAGGCCACGGCCCCCGGCGCGATCAGCAGCGCCACCGCCAGGATGATGCCGACCGCGCTGAGCATGGCGACCACCGTGGCCGAGATCATCGCCAGAAGCCCGTAGTTCAGCACATGCAGCGCCAGCCCCGAGACCCGCGCCTGCACCGGGTCGAAGGCCAGAAGCGCGAAGTCGCGCCATTTCAGCACCAGCACCAGCCCGACCACGGCCGAGATGCCGCCGGCCAGCCGCAGGTCCTCGGGACCGACGCCCAGCATGTTGCCGAACAGGATATGGTCCAGGTGCAGGTCGGTCCGGATCGCGGTGTAAAGCACCACCCCCAGACCGAACATGCCCGACATGACGACGCCCAGCACGGTGTCGGCCTTGACGCGGCTGTTGTCCTGGATCCAGCCGGTCAGGGCCGCGCAGCCCAGGCCGGCCAGGAAGGCGCCAAGGATCAGCGGCAGGCCCGCGACATAGGCCAGCACCACTCCGGGCAGCACGGCATGGCTGACCGCATCGCCCATCAGCGACCAGCCCTTGAGCACCAGAAAGCAGGACAAAAGCCCCGCCGGCAGCGCGATCATCAGCCCGATCAGCGCCGCATCGCGCATGAAGGGAAAACTCAGCGGCATCACCAGCCAGTCCATCACGCGGCCTCCTTCAGCGCCTCGCGGGCGCGGCGGCGGGCGGCAAGCAGGCCGTGCTTGGGCGCCAGCAGGAAAGCGGCCAGGAAGATCAGCGTCTGCAGGCAGACGATCACTCCCCCGGTCGCGCCGTCGAGGAAGAACGAGACATAGGCGCCAATGGCCGAGGTGAGCGAGCCAATCGCCACCGAGATCAGGATCAACCGCGGAAAGCGGTCGGTCAGCAGATAGGCGGTGGCCCCCGGCGTCACCACCAGCGCCACGACCAGGAAGGCGCCGACGGTCTGCATCGCCGCGACGGTCGAGGCCGAGAGCAGGGCGAAGAACAGCACCTTCAGCGCCTGCGGGTTCAGCCCGATGGTGCGGGCATGGCTTTCGTCGAAGAACACCACCATCAGGTCGCGCCATTTCGCCGCCAGCACCAGCGCCGAGATGCCGCCGATCAGCGCCAGCTGCAGCGTGTCGCCGGGGGTGATCGCCAGGATGTTGCCCATGGTGATGGTCTGCACGCTGACCGCCATCGGATTGAGCGAGACCATGAACAGCCCCAGCCCGAAGAAGCCGGTGAAGATCAGCCCGATGATCGCGTCCTCGCGCAGGCCCGTGCGCTTGTTCAGAAACAGCATGGTCAGCGCGGCAAGCCCCCCCGACAGGAAGGCCCCCAGCGCGAAGGGCAGGCCCAGCATATAGGCCCCGGCAACGCCCGGCACGATGGAATGCGACAGCGCGTCGCCGATCAGCGACCAGCCCTTGAGCATCAGATAGGCCGACAGGAAGGCGCAGACCCCGCCGACCAGCGCCGAGACCCAGATCGCGTCGGTCATGTAGCCGTATTCGAAGGGGACAAGCAGCGTGCGGATCATTTCGGCGCCGCCTCTTCTTCGCGGGCGCTGCGCTGCTTGTCGTCGTAAAAGACCAGCGGGCGCTCGTCGTCCGACAGCACGGTCAGCGCGCGCGGGTCGTCGTCCGCATGCAGGTGCCGCGCACCCAGCACGAAATGGCGCAGCACGCCGCCGAAGGCCAGGCGCAGGTTGTCGGGCGTAAAGACCTCGGCCGTCGGGCCATGGGCCAGCACGGTGTTCTTCACCAGCACCACCCGGTCGCAATATTCCGGCACCGAGCCCAGGTCGTGGGTCGAGACCAGCATGACCCGCCCCTCGTCCCGCATCTGCTGCAACAGCTCGATGATGGCGGATTCGGTCTTGACGTCCACGCCGGTAAAGGGCTCGTCGAGCAGGATCACCCAGGCGCCCTGCGCCAGGGCGCGGGCCAGGAAGACGCGCTTCTTCTGGCCGCCCGACAGCTCGCCGATCTGGCGGTGGCGGAAGTCCTGCATGTTCACCCGCGCCAGCGCCTCGTCCACGGCGCGGCGATCCTCGGGCCGGGCGCGGCGCAGAAAGCCCATATGGCCGTAGCGGCCCATCATCACCACGTCCTCGACCAGCACCGGAAAGGACCAATCCACCTCCTCGGCCTGCGGCACATAGGCGATCAGGTTCTGGCGCAGCGCCTGCGGCACGGTCAGGCCCAGCACCCGCACCTTGCCGGCCGCGGCCGGAACGAAGCCCATCAGCGCCTTGAACAGCGTGGATTTTCCCGAGCCGTTCACCCCCACCAGCGCCGTGACCGAGGCTTGCGGCACCGTGAAGCTGGCATCCCGCAGGGCGGTGAAGCCGTTGCGATAGGCCACCGTCAGGCCGGATACCTCGATGCCGGCGGCCTCATGCATTGCTCAGCGCCTCGACGATGGTTTCCGAGGTCACGCGCAGCAGGTCCAGATAGGTCGGCACCGGCCCGCCGGCCTCGGACAGGCTGTCGACGTAAAGCACGCCGCCATAGCGCGCTCCGGTTTCGGCCGCGATCTGCCGGGCCGGCCGGTCCGAGACGGTGCTTTCCGAAAACACCACCGGGATATTGTGCTGCTTGATCGCATCGACCACGCGCCGCACCTGCTGGGGCGTGCCCTGCGCATCGGCGTTGATCGGCCACAGGAACAGCTCGCGCAGGCCGAAATCCCGCGCCAGATAGGAAAACGCCCCTTCCGACGTGACCAGCCAGCGCCGTTCCTCGGGCAGGGCGCGGGCGGCGTCGCGCAGCGGGCCGATGGTCCGCGCGATCTCGCCCTTGTAGCGGCCGGCATTGGCGCGATAGCTGCCAGTGCCCGCGGGATCGGCCTTGGACAGCGCGGCGGCGATGTTGTCGACATAGACCAGCGCCGTGTCCAGCGCCATCCAGGCATGCGGGTTGGGCTTGCCGTCGTAATGCCCGCCCGAGATCGGCATCGGCTCGATCCCCTCGGTCAGCGTGGCCGAGGGCAGGTCGCCCAGGTTGCGCAGGAACTGCTCGAACCACAGCTCCAGATTCAGCCCGTTGCGCAGGATCAGGCGGGCGTCGCGGGCGCCGATCAGGTCGCTGGGGGTGGGTTCGTAATTGTGGATCTCGGCCCCCGGCTTGGTGATCGAGACCACTTCGGCCCGGTCGCCCGCCACGTTGCGGGCCATGTCGGCGATGATGGTGAAGGTGGTCGCCACCTTGAACCTGCCGCCCTGCGCCAGCGCCGAGGCGGGAAGGATGGCGGGGGCGGCCAGTCCGGCAAGGGCCGTGGTCAGGAATGTTCTGCGCTTCATGATCCGATTCTTCTGCTTCGGGCCTCGTTTCTGCCGCCGTTATCTGCGAATGATTCTCAACTGTCAAGCCAGTTGCAATTTTTTCGCAACTGGGCCAGAAAACCGCATGGAGATCGAAACCCGTGCCGAAGCCTTCGAGGCCGCGCTGCGCCGTGCCGGCGTGCGCATCACCCGCCAGCGGGCCGCGCTGCTGCGCGTGCTTGCAGCGGCCGAGGACCATCCCGATGCCACCCAGCTGCACCAGCGTGCCATGGCGGCCGGGGCGGGGGTGTCGCTGGCGACGGTCTATCGCACGCTTTCCGCGCTGGAAGCGCAGGGCATGATCCAGAAGCTGGAATTCGAGGGCGAGCCGGCGCGGTTCGAGCCGGCCGACGGCCACCACCACGACCACATGATCGATGTCGAGACCGGCGAGGTGATGGAGTTCGTCAACGAGCGCATCGAGCGCCTGCAGGCCGAGATCGCCGCCGAGATGGGCTACGAGATCGTCCGGCACCGGCTGGAGCTTTACGTCCGGCGCCGGCGATGAGCCTGACGGTCTTTGACAAGATCATCTCGGACCGTGGCTCGCGCTATGCGGTGTCGGGCGGGCCGGCGCGGACCCGCGCCGAGGCCGAGGCGCTGCTGGCCGAGTTGAAGCGCAGCAAGCGTTTCGCCAAGGCCACGCATAACAGCTGGGCCGCGGTGCTGTCCGGCGAGGCGATGCGCGACGACGACGGCGAAAGCGGCGCCGGCCAGATCATCCTGCAGATGCTGGAACGCGCCGGGCTGACCGACCATGTAGTGATCGTGACGCGCTGGTATGGCGGCAAGCATCTGGGCGGTGACCGCTTTCGCCATGTCGTCGATGCCGTGCGGCACTATCTGGCGCAGGTGGGGCGCTAATCCTCGCCCTTCACGGCATGGGCGCGCAGCAGTTCCAGCGGCACGATCTCGAGCGTGCGGGCATGGGTGGCCTCCAGCACCACCTCGGGCGCGGCGAATTCCTGCGCCGCCTGCAGGAAGCGCGCGGCGCAGAGGCACCAGCGATCCCCCGGCTGCAGCCCCGGAAAGCGGAACTCGGGCCGCGGCGTGCTGAGATCGTTGCCCAGGTATTTCGACAAGGCCAGGAACTCGGCCGTCACCACGACGCAGACGGTATGGCGCCCGCGATCCTCGGGGCCGGTATTGCAGCAGCCGTCGCGGAAGAAGCCGGTCAGCGGCGCGGTCGAGCAGGTTTCCAGCTTGCCGCCAAGCACGTTGAGCGCGGGGTCCATGTCAGGTCTCCTTCGGCTGCCAGTCGATCCAGCGGGCATGGAAATCCGCCCGGCCGAGGCTCCATCGCCGCATCCCGCCGCCGGCCCAGAGCCGCAGGGCCAGCGCCGCACCTTCGCCGCCGTCGGCCTCCATCGACAGATGCGCCAAGGGCCGTTCGGGGCTGGCCTTGGCCCCGGCGTCCTGCAGCGCGGCCTCGATGCGCCCTCGCGTGGCGGCAGGGAAATATTGCGCCGCAACGGTGTGATAGACAAGCCTGCCATGAGGACAGGATTCGGCCAGCCGGGCCGGCAGCCAGTCGGCCGCGTCGCCGCGATCCACCCGCGGCGGATACCGCTCGGCCAGCGCCAGCGCCGCCTGCATCCGCTCCAGCCGCGCGCGCTGGTCCGGCCAGATATAGGACAGCAGCCGCAGCCCGTCCCGCGCCGGATCGAGCGGGTTCAGGTCCACCCCCCGCGCCGCGCCGGTCGCCAGCAGGGCATGGGCCGGGATCGTGCCGCGCCATTCCGGGCTCAACCAGACCTCGGGTTGGCGCTCTCCCAGAAAGGGCGGATCATGTTCCGTATTTGCAACAAGACTGTAGCGCGGAAAGTTCAGGTTGAGTCCAGCACTTGCGCCCAGTTCCAGCAGATCGAGGCGGCACCGGCCGAGCAAGCCGGCCAGGAACCGGCGCGCCGCGATCAGCACCGCAGCGCGGGCGACCTCGTTGGTCTGCGGCGCATGCTCGATCCATTCCAGGATGCGGGATTGATTATCCTGAATTGCCTGGGAAATGCTTCGGTGGAGCACTGCGTCATTGGCCTCGGCATAGGCCTGCGCCAGTTTCGGGTCGTCCCCGTTCAGCACCAGCGCGTGCAGCGCGCCGCAAAGCCGCAACGGCACCGAGTCGGCGCGGTAGCTGGGATCGCCGGGCCATGTCCGCACCCGCCGCGCCAGCGCATCGTCCCCGGCCTCAAGGATCGGCGCCAGTTGTTCGCAGATCCGCGCCGTCAGCGGCGAGCCAAGCGCGCGGCAGGCCTTGGCCTGCATCGCGAAGGCGTCGCGCCAGGCCGTCACCGGAACCGCTCGGTCAGGGCCCTGAGCCGGTCCGACAGGCTGGGCGGCTCGGCCGCGGGATCGTTGGCGGGTTTCGCCGCGGGCCTGGCCGGCGACGCCTTGCCGGGAAGCTCCGGCCGCGTGCCGCTGTTGCGCGGCGGCGCCACCCGCGCCGCGACCGCGTTCATGAAACGCGCATCATCGCCCGCGGCCAGCGCCGCCGCGCCGTCCGAGATGCCGCGCAGCAGGTCGTCCAGCCCGGCCTGCTCGGCCTTGGCGAAATCCGACAGCACATAGCCGGCAACGCGGTCCTTGTCGCCGGGATGGCCGATGCCGATGCGCAGCCGGCGATAACCCTCGCCGATATGCTGGTGCAGCGAGCGCAGCCCGTTATGCCCGGCATGGCCGCCGCCGGTCTTCAGCCGCAGCTTGCCCGGCGCCAGGTCCAGCTCGTCATGCAGCACGGTCACGTCCTCGGGGCCGAGCTTCAGGTAGCGCATCGCCTCGCCGACCGACTGGCCGGACAGGTTCATGAAGGTCGCGGGCTTGAGCAGGGCGACGCGCTCCTCGCCCAGCCGGCCCTCGGCGATCTCGCCCTGGAACCGCGCGCGCCAGGGGGTGAAGCCGTGGTCGGCGGCGATGCGATCGACCGCCATGAAGCCCACATTGTGCCGGTTCGCGGCGTATTTCGCGCCCGGATTGCCCAGGCCGACGATCAGTTTCATGCGTTTCTCCGTCGCTCGGGCGCCAGATTACCGGCCCGGCCGGGCAGGGGCAAATTTTATCGCTCTCTTGTCCTCGCGGCCCGGCGTTACTAAGACTCTGTCAACCTTTCGCGTCTAAGAGCGGTCCGGCGCGACCGCAGCCTTAGGACGAATCGCGAAACGGGCAGGCCAGGCAGGGACAAAAGCAAGGACAGACATGCACGATCCGGCAGAATTCTACATGAACACGCTCGTCCCCATGGTCGTCGAACAGACCAGCCGGGGCGAACGTGCCTATGACATCTTCTCGCGCCTGCTGAAGGAAAGGATCATCTTCCTGTCCGGCCCGGTGCATGACGGCATGGCGACGCTGATCTCGGCGCAGCTCTTGTTCCTCGAGGCGGAAAACCCGACCAAGGACATCAGCATGTATATCAACAGCCCCGGCGGGCTGGTGACGGCGGGCCTGTCGATCTATGACACGATGCAATACATCAAGCCGCGCGTCTCGACGCTGGTGGTGGGGCAGGCGGCCTCGATGGGCTCGCTGCTGCTCTGCGCCGGCCAGCCGGGGCATCGCTTCTCGCTTCCGAACAGCCGCATCATGGTCCACCAGCCCTCGGGCGGCTTCCAGGGCCAGGCGACCGATATCCTGATCCATGCGCGCGAGACCGAAAAGCTCAAGCGGCGCCTGAACGAGATCTATGTCAAGCATACCGGCCGCACCCTGCAGGAGGTCGAGGAGGCGCTGGAACGCGACCGCTTCATGTCGCCCGAGGAAGCGAAGGAATGGGGCCTGATCGACGAGATCCTGACGGCGCGCGGCAAGGCCGAGCCGGGCCAGTGATCACGGCTGCGGGAAGCAGCCGGAGGCCGGCGTTTTGGGGCCGGGGCGGACGTTTTGGGGATTGTGACGGGCCGGGGGGGCTCGTAACATGATGGGCAACGCATGGCGTGGCCTGGCCACGTCCGAAACAGGCGGTCGTCCGGCGCTTTTGCCGGGCTTCCGGTGTTATACGAGGATGAACTGATGGCCAATCCGACCGGCGGCGACAGCAAGAACACGCTCTATTGCAGCTTCTGCGGCAAGAGCCAGCATGAGGTGCGCAAGCTGATTGCCGGTCCCACCGTGTTCATCTGCGATGAATGCGTCGAACTCTGCATGGACATCATCCGCGAGGAGACCAAGTCCTCGGCGCTGAAATCCGGCGACGGCGTGCCCACCCCGCGCGAGATCTGCAACGTGCTGGACGATTACGTGATCGGCCAGGAACATGCCAAGCGCGTGCTGTCGGTGGCCGTCCACAACCACTACAAGCGGCTGAACCACAGCTCCAAGACCGATATCGAGCTGGCCAAGTCGAACATCCTGCTGATCGGCCCGACTGGCTGCGGCAAGACGCTGCTGGCGCAAACCCTGGCGCGCATCCTGGACGTGCCCTTCACCATGGCCGACGCCACCACGCTGACCGAGGCCGGCTATGTCGGCGAGGATGTGGAAAACATCATCCTGAAGCTGCTGCAGGCCAGCGAATACAATGTCGAGCGGGCGCAGCGCGGCATCGTCTATATCGACGAGGTCGACAAGATCACCCGCAAGTCCGACAACCCCTCGATCACCCGCGACGTCTCGGGCGAGGGCGTGCAGCAGGCGCTTCTGAAGATCATGGAGGGCACGGTCGCCTCGGTGCCGCCGCAGGGCGGGCGCAAGCATCCGCAGCAGGAATTCCTGCAGGTGGACACGACCAATATCCTGTTCATCTGCGGCGGCGCCTTTGCCGGGCTGGACCGGATCATCGCGCAGCGCAACAAGGGCACGGCGATGGGCTTCGGCGCCAATGTCAAGGAAGACGACGACAAGGGCGTGGGCGAGCTGTTCAAGCAGCTCGAGCCCGAGGATCTGCTGAAATTCGGCCTGATCCCGGAATTCGTCGGCCGCCTGCCGGTCATCGCCACACTGGGCGACCTGGACGAGGCGGCGCTGATCACCATCCTGACCCAGCCCAAGAACGCGCTGGTCAAGCAGTATCAGCGGCTCTTCGACCTGGAGGGCGTGAAGCTGACCTTCACCGAGGATGCGCTGACCGCCATCGCCCGCCGCGCCATCAAGCGCAAGACCGGCGCGCGCGGCTTGCGTTCGATCATGGAGGACATCCTGCTGGACACCATGTTCGACCTGCCCGGCATGAACAGCGTCGAGGAAGTGGTGGTCAACGAGGAGGCGGTGGATAATCCCGCGGCCAAGCCCCTGCTGATCCACACCGATTCGAAAAAGGAAACCGCGACGGCGGGCTAGGCCCGCATCGCCTGCAGGCTCGGCCGGCCGCACCGGCGCCGGTCGGTTCCGCGCCGCGACGGCGCGCGCGGCATGGTACAGGCGGGCCTTGGGTGCCGCCTTTTTCGCCGGTTCCATCCGCGCGCGTCCAACCACGCGGAACACGTCCCGGGCCAACGGGCCGCGACCGGCTTGCCGGCGCGCGGTTCCCGGCCGTGCTGGGATCGGCTTGCCCGGCTCGGGCTTCACCGGGCTCCCGGCCCGGCGCCGGTCCGCGACTGCCGCGCCGATCCTCCTTCACGATCTGCCGCGGACGCATCGCGGCAGATCCATTGCGGCCCGCAACCTCGGCTGCCATCTCAAGACAAGGAACGGCCACACGCCATGCAGATGCATCTCTTCGGGATCTGCAGTTCATCGCCGGGCGGATTCATCCTCGACCCGCTCCACCGGATGCCCGGACCGGCCATCCGGTTTGGCACCGGCAGAAAGCGGCGGGCGGATCCTTCGCAGATGGCTCGGGGCGCTCGCGTCCCTGCCCATGCCAAGCGCCTCGATGGGCGGTCGGACGGCGCCACCGGCTGCGTCGATTTGCCCTGTCGGGGGCGTCGGGGACCAAGCCTCTCTGGACCTTCGCCGCAACTTGCGCCATATCTCCACCACACCCGATTGATGAGGTTCGCACCCATGTCGTTTCTGCTGCGCTTTCTGACCTGGTGGAACAGCCAGACCTTGAACACCCAGGTCTGGACCAAGCTTTACGGCGAAAAGGTCGGCGAGGACGATCAGGGCAATGTCTATTACCAGTCCGGCGGCGGCAAGCGGCGCTGGGTGATCTATAACGGCGAATCCGAGGCAAGCCGCATCTCGCCCGAATGGCACGGCTGGCTGCATCACACCTACAAGGAGCCGCCGACCGCGGCCCCTCTGCCGCACAAGCCCTGGGAAAAGCCGCATGAGCCAAACCTGACCGGCACGCCTGCCGCCTATCACCCGGCGGGCTCGCTCTATCGCGCGCAGCCGGTCGAGCGGCGCGACTACGACGCCTGGCAGCCCGAGTAGGCGCATGAACACCGCCGCCGAACGGGCCGAGCTCTGGGTTGGTGCGGCGGTTCTGGCCGTGGCGGCCGGGTTCCTGGCCTGGTCCACCGCCGGCGGCAGGCTGGGCGCGCAGCTGGCCGGCGGCTATGAGCTGCGCGCGGCCTTTCCGAACGTCGACGGCATCGAGGTCGGCACCGATGTCCGCGTCGCCGGCGTCCGGGTGGGGCGGGTGTCGGCGGTCCAGCTGAACCCGCAGACCTATTTCGCCGAGGCGCGTCTGCGCCTGCCCGACAGCATCCGCCTGCCCAGCGACAGCGCGGCGCTGATCCAGTCGGACGGGCTGCTGGGCGGCGCCTATATCGAATTGCAGCCGGGCGGCGCGCCCGACAACCTGGCACCCGGCGACGAGATCGAGGATGTGCAGGGCGCGGTCAGCCTGATCTCGCTGATGATGAAATTCGTGGATGCGCAAAGCACGGACGACAGCCCATGACCGACCTTCTGACCCGCGCCTGCCTGTGCCTGCTGCTGGCCGCCAGCCCCGTCCTCGCCCAGGAGGAGGAGCCGGCCGAGGACCAGCAGCTGATGATCGACCCGGCCTTCAGCGACGATCCCGATGCGGTGGTCCCCGTCGAGCCCTCGGCGGCCGAGCGCCAGCGCGCCGCCGAAGCCGCGCGCGGCCCCGAGACGGCGCGCGGCACCGGCGCGCAGCTGCGCGGGCTCGACAAGATCACCGGCCGGACCCAGGATTTCACCCTGGCCGTGGGCGAGTCGGTCGCCTTCGGCCGGCTTCAGCTCAGCCTGGCGGAATGCCGCTATCCGGCAGCGGACCCGACCTCGGATGCCTATGCCGAGCTGACGATCACCGACAGCCAGGCCAATGCGCGGCTGTTTGCGGGCTGGATGATCGCCTCGTCCCCGGCGCTTTCGGCGCTGGACGATCCGCGCTATGACGTCTGGGTGATTTCCTGCAACAGGGCCTGAGCGCCGGGCAGGGCACAGCCGGCAAAATCGGCGCGAACCCCGAGCGCGGCGGCAAGCCGGCGGCGGTATTCCGCGCGGGGAATGGCCTGGCCGCCCATCGAGGCGAGATGCGGGTTCGGATATTGGGTGTCCCACAACACGAAGCCGCAGCGCGCCAGGTGCGATGACATCCAGATCAGCGCCGCCTTGGAGGCATTGCTGCGGCGCGAGAACATGCTTTCGGCAAAGAACGCCCCGCCCAGCGTCAGACCGAACATGCCGCCGATCAGCTCGTTGCCGGCCCGGACCTCCAGCGAATGCGCGTGGCCCATGCGGAACAGATCGCGGTAAAGCGCCATGAGCGGCGCGTTGATCCAGGTTTCCGCGCGATCGGCGCAGCCCTGGACCACGCCGGTGAAATCGCGGTCCAGGGTCGCATGCCAGCCGCAATGGCGCAGCACGCGCCGCATCGAGCGCGAGACATGCACCCCGCCCACCGGCAGGATGCCGCGCAGCCCCGGCTCGAACCAGTAAAGCTGGGGGTCCGAGGCGGACTGCGCCATCGGAAACACCCCCTGGGCATAGGCGGCCAGCATCCGTTCGGCTGTCAGGCCCCCACCGCTCATGCAGGGGCCGCCGGTCGCGCCGCTTGCCGCATGGTTCAGGCGCTGACGGCCATCTCGGCCAGCCAGCGTTCCAGCCAGTGGATCGAGTAATCGCCGCGCTGGATGTCGGGATTTTCGATCAGCGCCCGGAACAGCGGCACGGTGGTGTCGATCCCGTCCACGATCAGCTCGCCCAGGGCGCGGTTCAGCCGCGCCAGCGCCTCGGGGCGGTCGCGGCCATGCACGATCAGCTTGCCGATCAGGCTGTCGTAATAGGGCGGGATGCGGTAGCCGTCATAGATCGCCGAATCCATCCGTACGCCCAGCCCCCCCGGCGCGTGATATTGCGAGATGGTGCCGGGCGAGGGGGTGAAGTTCGGCAGCTTTTCGGCATTGATCCGCACCTCGATGGCATGGCCGCGGATCTGCAGGTCTTCCTGGCGGAACTCCATCTCCTCGCCGGCGGCGACTAGGATCTGCTGGCGCACCAGATCGACGCCGAAGATCGCCTCGGTCACCGGATGCTCGACCTGCAGGCGGGTGTTCATCTCGATGAAATAGAACTCGCCCTCCTCGAACAGAAACTCGATGGTGCCGGCGCCGCGATAGCCGATCTTGGCCATGGCATTGGCGCAGATGCCGCCGATGCGGGCGCGCTGCTCGGCGGTGATGACCGGGCCGGGCGCTTCCTCGAACACCTTCTGGTGGCGGCGTTGCAGCGAACAGTCGCGCTCGCCCAGGTGAACGGCGCGGCCGCGGCCGTCGCCAAAGACCTGCACCTCGATATGGCGCGGCCGTTGCAGGTATTTCTCGATATAGACCTCGTCATTGCCGAAGGCCGCCTTGGCCTCGGCACGGGCGGTGCGGAAGGCGGTCTCCAGCGCGGCCTCGTCCTGGGCGACCTTCATGCCGCGCCCGCCGCCGCCGGCGGTGGCCTTGATGATGACCGGATAGCCGATCTGCGCCGCCACCCGCTTGGCCGCGGCCACGTCCGCCACGCCGCCGTCCGAACCGGGCACCACCGGGATGCCCAGCGACTTCGCCGTCTCCTTGGCGGTGATCTTGTCGCCCATGATGCGGATATGCTCGGCCGAGGGGCCGATGAAGGTGATGCCGTGATCCTCGACCATCTGCACGAAGGCGGCGTTTTCCGACAGGAAGCCATAGCCGGGATGCACCGCCTGCGCGCCGGTGATCTCGCAGGCCGAGATGATGGCGGGCTGCGACAGGTAGCTGTCGGTCGAGGGCGGCGGGCCGATGCAGACGGATTCGTCGGCCATGCGCACATGCATCGCATCGGCATCGGCGGTGGAATGCACGGCGACCGAGGCGACGCCCATTTCGCGGCAGGCGCGGATCACGCGCAGCGCGATCTCGCCGCGGTTGGCGATCAGGATCTTGTCGAACATCCGCGCCTCACTCGACGACCATCAGGGGGGCGCCGAACTCGACCGGGCTGCCGTCGTCGACAAGGATGCGCTTGACCGTGCCCGAGCGGGGCGAGGGGATATGGTTCATCGTCTTCATCGCCTCGACGATCATCAGCGTCTCGCCTTCCTTGACCTGCTGGCCGATGGCGACGAAGGGCGTCGCGCCGGGCTCGGGCGCCAGATAGGCGGTGCCGACCATGGGCGAGGTCACGACGCCGGGCAGGCTGGCCGGATCCTCGCTGGCGGGGGCTGCGGCTGGGGCCGGGGCGGGCGCGGCGGCAGGGGCCATCGCCGCGGGGGCGGCAAAGGCGGCCGGCGCGGCCTGCGGCGCGGCCTGTTTCTGGTGCTTGGACAGGCTGACGGTCAGCCGGTCGTTTTCGTCATATTCGCGCTTGACGGTCAGTTCGGTCAATTCGTTGCGATCGAGCAGTTCGGCCAGGGCCTGAATGAAGGCGACATCGCCCTCGTGGTGGCGCTTGTCTTGACCAGCGTTTTTGGATTCGTCGCTCATGCCGTCCTCTGGATGTCGTTGTCGGGGCCCGCGTTCTGACTGCGCGGCGGATTTGGGCGTCCTTATAGACCGTCGGACAACCCGAGGGAAAGGGATTCGCCGCCTAGCCCCTGCGTTTCCAGCGCCGATGCACCCAGAACCACTGCTCCATATGGTCGCGGACCAGCCGCTCCAGATCGTCGTTCAGCGCCTGCATCATGGTCGGGGCGTCGCTGTGGGGGATGGGCGCGCCGACCTCGACGCGAAAGCTCAGCCCGTCGGGCTGGCGCACCCCGGCGATCGGCAGGATCAGCGCGTCATAGCGCAGCGCCAGTTCCGCCGGGGTCAGCACCGTCCTGGTCGGCAGGCCGAAGAAGCGCAGCTCGGCGCCGTGGTCGTCGAACTGGTCGAAGCCCAGGGACAGCCAGCCGCCGCCCTTGAGAAAGCGCAGCATGGCCGCAAGCCCGGCGCGGCCGCGCGGGAACATCGGTTCGGCGATGGCGCGCATGGCGGGGATGTAATGGCGGTTGAACGCCTCGTTGTTCATCGGCCGGTAGAGCGCGCCGACCGGCCAGCCGCGCCCCGCGAGCGCGGCGCGCATGGCGTCGTAATTGCCGAAATGCGCCACGGCCAGGATCACCGGCCGACCCGCCTGCGCCGCCTGTTCCAGCGCCGGCAGGCCCGGGCCGGTCAGCGGGTCCGCGGCATGGATGCGGTCGGTGAACTCGGCCCCGGAATAGATCTCGGCCAGCGAGCGGCCGGCATTCTCGGGCACCGCGCGGGTCAGGCGGCGGATCTCGGCCGCGGGCAGGTCCGGGCGCGCCATGGCCAGATTGGTGCGGATGCGCTGGCGCCAGCCGGCCAGGGGTCCGAGCAGATGGGCGAAGAACCAGCCCATCGCCGGCACCCGCCGCCGATAGGGCAGGATACGCGCCAGCCCCATGACAGCCAGGAAGGCGCCATTGGCGATGCGGTCGCGCAGCGGGGCGGGTTCCTGGGTCTCGGTGTCGGTCTCGGTCATTGCGGCCCCGTTCCGGCGGCCCGGTTCATCGCGCGGGCCTCGCGCATCCAGACATATAGGCCCGCAGCCACGATGATCAACGCGCCGATGAGGGTCCAGCGGTCCGGCAGGGTGCCCCAGATGAGCCAACCCCAGAGCCCGGCCCAGACCAGCCCGGTATAGCCGAAGGGGGCGATGGCCGCCGCCTCGGCCAGCGAGAAGGCACGGATCAGCAGCGCCTGCGCCGCTGTGCCGAGCCCGCCGAGCAGCAGGAAGGCCCAGAGATCGCCGACCGCGACCGGCCGCCAGACGAAGGGCACGGCAAGCGAGGAGAGGACCGTGCCGACCAGCGCCGACCACAGGATCGAGGTCGCGGTGGAATCGCTTCTCGCCACGCGGGTCAGGATGGCGCCGGCGGCATAGGTAAAGGCCGCGGCGAGCGCCAGCAGAGCGGCGGGATGGAAGACGCCGGCGCCGGGGCGGATGATGAGCATGGCGCCGCAGAAGGCGGCGAGGATGCCGAGGATGCGGCGGATGCCGATGGATTCGCCCAAAAAGACGGCCGCGCCCAGCGTGATCAGCACCGGGTTGAGGTCCATGATCGCGGTCGCCTCGGCCAGGCCGATGAATTGCAGCGCGCTGAAGAACAGCAGGCCCGAGCCGAATTGCGTCACGCCGCGGAAGAACTGCACCACCGGGCGCCGGGTGGCGAGGGCATGGCGCAGCCGCGGCGCGAAGATGACCGCGACGATGGCCAGGTTGGTGACGAAGCGCACCCAGACCACCTGCACCGGGTGGTAGAGCGTCGAGAGATGCTTGCCGGTGGCATCCATCAGCGTGAACAGGAAGATCGCCAGCAGCAAGAGCAGGATGCCGTGCAATTGCGTGGCGCGGCCCGGATCGCCGGCGGGGGCGAGGATCGGCGGCAGGGCGCCGGGGCTGGGTTCGGGCGGTGTCATGGCATGTCCCTCTTGTTTCCGCTTATGCCCGTGGGCGGCGGCGGGGTCCATGGGGGCGAAGCGGGTGCCTGCCTGCACCGTCGCATGAGTTTTTGGGGAAGGGTGAAAGGCAGCCGCGGCGGCTTTCCCGGAGCGCCGGGGCATGGGTATTTGGGGAACGAAGAAGCCGGCGGGATGGGAGGGGGCCGCGCCGGAGCGGGCGCGGCCCGGAAGTGCTTAGCCGAGCAGGCGGCGGGCCTCGGCGACGGTCGCCTCGGCGGTGATGCCGAACTCCTTGTAAAGCGTGGGTGCCGGGGCCGAGGCGCCGAAGCCGGTCATGCCGATGAAGCCGGAGGCTTCTTCGCGGCCGCGCTCGCCCAGCAGCAGCCAGTCCCAGGGCTGGCGCACGGCGGCCTCGATGGCGACGCGCACCGTGCCGGCGGGCAGGATCTGCCGGCGGTATTCGGCCTCCTGGTCGCGGAAGAGTTCCATCGACGGCACCGAGACGACGCGGGTCGGCACGCCTTCGGCCTCGAGCGTCTCGCGGGCGGTCACCGCGATCTCGACCTCGGAGCCCGAGGCCATCAGGATCACCCTGGGCGCGGCCGAGGCCTCGCGCAGAACATAGGCGCCCCTGGCCGAGAGGTTCTCGGCGCCCGCATCCTCGCGCAGCAGCGGTAGGTTCTGGCGCGACAGCGCCATGACCGTCGGCGTCGATTCGCTCGACAGCGCGATTTCCCACGCCTCGGCGGTCTCGATCAGGTCGCAGGGGCGCAGGGTCAGCGTGTTGGGCGTGGCGCGGCAGATCGCCAGATGCTCGACCGGCTGGTGGGTCGGGCCGTCCTCGCCCAGGCCGATGCTGTCATGGGTCATGACATAGGTCACCGGCAGGCCCATCAGCGCCGAAAGCCGCATGGCGCCGCGCGCGTAATCGGTGAAGCACATGAAGGTGCCGCCATAGGGGCGCAGGCCGCCATGCAGCCAGATGCCGTTCATCGCCGCCGCCATGCCATGTTCGCGGATGCCGTAGTGGATGTAACGGCCCTGGCGGTTTTCCGGCGTGAAGACGCCCAGATCCTTGGTCTTGGTGTTGTTCGAGCCGGTCAGGTCGGCCGAGCCGCCCAGCGTCTCGGGCAGTTCGGGGTTCACCACCTCCAGCACCATCTCGCTGGCCTTGCGGGTCGCGACCTTGGGCTTGCTGGCCAGGGCCTGCTGCTTGAGCGCGGCGATGGTGGGCGCCAGCCGCTCGCTGACCCCGCCCGAGATGCGGCGGGCGAATTCGTCGCGGTTCTCGGCCGCATCGACGCGGGCGGCCCAGGCCTCGCGCTCGGCCCGGCCGCGGGCGCCGATGGCGCGCCAGTCGGCCAGGATGTCCTCGGGCACGGTGAAGGCGGGCGCCTCCCAGCCGAGCGCCTCGCGCGCGGCGGCGATCTCGGCCGCGCCGAGCGCCGAGCCATGCACGCCCGAACTGTCCTGCTTGTTGGGCGCGCCGAAGCCGATGATGGTCCTGCAGGCGACCAGCACCGGGCGGTCGTCCTTGCCGCTGGCGGCATCGGCCAGCGCGCGCTCGATATCGGCGGGGTCGTGGCCGTCGCAGGAAAGCGTGCGCCAGCCCGAGGCTTCGAAGCGTTTCAGTTGGTCCGTCGAATCCGACAGCGACACCCGGCCGTCGATGGTGATGTCGTTATTGTCCCAAAGGACGATCAGGTTCTTCAGCTTCTGGTGGCCGGCCAGGCCGACGGCCTCTTGGCTGATGCCCTCCATCAGGCAGCCGTCGCCGGCGATGACCCAGGTCTTGTGGCTGCACAGCGCCTCGCCGAACTGGGCGCGCATCGCCTCTTCGGCGATGGCGAAGCCGACGGCGGTGGCGATGCCCTGGCCCAGCGGGCCGGTCGTCGTCTCGACGCCCTCGGCATGGCCGAATTCCGGATGGCCGGCGGTGATCGAGCCCCATTGCCGGAAATTGCGGATCTGGTCGATCGACATCTGCTCGTAGCCGGTCAGGTAGAGCAGCGAATAGATCAGCATCGAGCCGTGGCCCGCCGACAGAACGAAGCGGTCGCGGTCGAACCAGTTCGGCGCGGCCGCGTCGAATTTCAGGTGGTTGCGGAACAGGACCGTGGCGACGTCGGCCATGCCCATCGGCATGCCGGGATGGCCCGAGTTCGCGGCTTCGACGGCGTCCATGGAAAGGGCGCGGATCGCGGTGGCGAGGCGCCAGTGAGCGGGATCGGCCTTGCGGCGGGCGGCGATGTCCATATCGGGGTTTCCGTGCTGTTGTATGGCGGCACGTCCTGATAGGCAGGAGGGCGGGCGGTTGCAAGCCGCAAGGGGAGGGGGAGGGCGGTTTCGCATGACAAGGCACCATGCCATCATCGGTTTCCGGCAGGATCGGATCGGCGCGCGGCTGATCTGCCTGCTCAATGTGATGCGGATCGCACGCAAGTTCGGCGTGGCGGGGCGCTATCTGTGGCTGTCGCAGCCCGACGGGCCCTATCCCGAACTGGTCGATCCGCGCGATTTCCTGGACCCCGCCTTCGTCGCTGCGCATATCGACATCGTCGCGCGCGCGCCCGAGCGGTCGGAACTACGCAACCTGCCCGCCGCGGCGCCGGGCATGAACGGTGCCGGTTTCGCCCGCACACTGGCCGAGGGGCGGCGCTATGAATGCGACAGCATGTCCGAGATCATCCGCTTCATGGACGAATCCGAGGCCGAGGCGGCGGCCGGCCTGCGCGCCGCGGCCGAGGAACTGGTGCTGTCACCGCGGCTGGCGCGGGCGCTGGCAGGGGCGCGACGCATCCTGGCCCGCGCCGGCGGCGGCCGGCCGCTGGCCATCCATGTCCGGCGCGGCGACATCCTGGACGGCGATCCCTGGTCCTATTCCTCCTGGGCGTCGAAATATGTGCCCGACGAGTTCTTTCGCGCCTTCGTCGCCGCGGTGGATGGGCCGGTGATCGCCTTTTCCGACACGCCCGCGGCGGTCGAGCATCTGCGCCAGGGCGATCCCCGCATCCTGCCGGCCCATGAGCTTCTGGACCCCGGCGCGCTGACCCCGGCCGAGCGCGACCTGCTGGAACTGCTGCTGATGGCCGGCTGCGAACAGGTGGGCGCGCCCAGCTACAGCGCCTTTTCGCGCGCCGCGGCGATGGTGGGGCAATGCCGGGTGGTGGCCCTGCCGGAGGCGCTGCCCGAGGATCTGGGCAACGCCGCCCATGCGGCGCTGCTGGAACGCGTGCTGTCGCGGCCGGAGAGTTTCTTTGCCCCCGGCGATCTGGCGCAAAGCGTGAGCTATGCCGCCGGTCATGCCAGGCGCTGCGGGCGGGCAGAAGACCTGGTCGAGGCGCTGGCCGGAAACCGGGCCTTGCTGGAGCGTTTTCCCTTTCTCTACCGCGAGCTTGCGATTGCTGCCTGGTCGGCCGGCCTTCGGCAGAAGGCGCGGCGCCTGGCCCGGCAGGGGCTGGAGGCGCCGCTGATGCGCAATCGCGACAAGCCGCAATGCCGGCAGGTGCTGCTGGTGACGGGCGGGCAGGGCGGCAATGCGGACGGCGCCGGGCCCGGACCGGACGCGGCCTTGGTGGACATGATCTTTGCCGGGCGCTCGGCCGAGGGACCGATCATGCCGGCGGTGGCGCATCGGCTGATGCATGACGGCGGGGCGGCGCGCCGGGCGCTTGGCTTTGCCCCCGAATTGCTGGCGACCTATGCCCAGCCCGACCCGGAACGCGGCAAGGGCCGGATCCTGCCGCTGTGGCTGCTGCGGATCGACTGGTCGGAGTTCATCCGCGATCCGGGGCCACAGCGCGAATTGCTGGTCTGGCCCGACCTGTGGCGCAAGCTGGGCCCCTGCGCCGAGGCGCTGGCGCCGATCGAGGCGGCGCTGGCCAGGGGTGAACGGCCGGAACCGGCCGACGGGGATGCGGCCTGGCTGGGGTTCTGCGCCTCGGTCCTGCGGCTGCATGGCCGGCTGAACCGGGCCTTCGCCTTGCTGCACTGGCTGGATGCGGCGCGGCCGGAACAGATGCTGACCCGCAAGCGGCTGGCCGATGCCTGTTTCGCCGCCGGCAATCGCAAGGCCGGCTGGCGCTGGCTGGATGCGGCGCTGGCGCTGGCGCCGGACCAGCCGCTGCTGCATCTTTCGGCCGCCCTGCGCGCCGCCGAGGCGCAGGATGCCGCGCGGGCCGAGGCGCATCTGCGCGTCGCCCAGGCGGCCTGGCCGGAACTGGGCCTGCCCGAGACCCTGCGCCGCGCCCTGCGCCGGCAGAGACAGGCGGCCGCGGCCGGGAATGCCGCGGCCTGCGCGGAGCGGGCCGGGTGATCACGTTATCGTCATAAAGGATTTGCCAAAGCCCGGACGCCAGCGCAGTCTTGCGAAAACGCAAGCATGATCGGCAAGACAGGGGGGCCCTCATGGCAAGAACCGCGACATCCGCAGTCGATCCGGTCGACGAGATCCTGCCGCCGCTGCGGATGGCGACCCTGGGCCTGCAGCATGTCCTGGTCATGTATGCCGGCGCCGTGGCGGTGCCGCTGATCGTCGGCCGGGCGCTGAGGCTTTCGCCCGAGGACGTGGCCTTCCTGATCTCGGCCGACCTGTTCTGCTGCGGCATCGCCACCATCATCCAGTCGCTGGGCATGACGCGCTGGTTCGGCATCCAGCTGCCGGTGATGATGGGCGTGACCTTCGCCTCGGTCGGGCCGATGGTGGCCATGGCGAACGCCTATCCGGGGCCCGAGGGGGCGCGGATGATCTTCGGCGCCATCATCGGCGCGGGCATCGTGGCCATGCTCATCGCGCCTTTCGTCGGGCGGATGCTGAAGTTCTTTCCGCCGCTCGTCACCGGCACCATCATCCTGGTGATCGGCGTCACGCTGATGCGGGTGGGGATCAACTGGATCTTCGGCAACCCGGTCGGGCCGACGGCGCCCAAGGTGGTGGACCCGGTGGCGGTCGGCTGGCTGAACCAGCTGCGCGACCTGGCCGGGACCGGCGCCGTGCCGGCGCTGCCCGAGGGCTTTGCCCCCGCGCCCAGCGTGCAGAACCCGCTTTACGCCCAGCCGATCAATATCGCCATCTCGGGCGTGGTGCTGGTGGCGATCCTGCTGATTGCCCGCTTCGGCCGTGGCTTCGTCGCCAATATCGCGGTGCTTCTGGGCATGCTGATCGGCGCGGGCCTGACCATCCTGCTGGGCCAGATGACCTTCGAGAAGGTGGCCGAGGCGCATTGGTTCGGCATCGTCGCGCCCTTCCATTTCGGCATGCCGATCTTTGACCCGGTGCTGATCGTGACCATGGTGCTGGTGATGATCGTGGTGATGATCGAATCAACCGGCATGTTCCTGGCGCTGGGAGAGATGACCGGGCGCGAGGTCACGCCGCAGCGCCTGACCGCGGGCCTGCGCACCGATGGGCTGGGCACGCTGATCGGCGGCATCTTCAACACCTTCCCCTATACCTCCTTCAGCCAGAACGTCGGGCTTGTCGGCGTCACCGGGATCAAGAGCCGCTTCATCTGCGTCGCCGGAGGGCTGATCCTGATCCTGTTCGGGCTGGTGCCCAAGATGGGCGCGGCGGTGGAATCGCTGCCGACGCCGGTGCTGGGCGGCGCCGGCCTCGTCATGTTCGGCATGGTGGCGGCGACGGGGATCCGCATCCTGTCTACGGTGGATTTCGCCGGCAACCGCAACAACCTGTTCGTGGTGGCGGTGGCGCTCGGCTTCGGGATGATCCCGCTGATCGCGCCCGATTTCAAGCAATGGATGCCGCATGCCATCCACCCGCTGGTCGAATCGGGCATCCTGCTGGCCACCATCGCGGCGGTGGCGCTGAACGCCTTCTTCAACGGCACCGGCGGCAGCATCGAGGCGGCCAAGCGCGCCGCCGGCATGGCCGATCACTGATCGGCGGCGGGCTTGTCCGGCGGCGGCACGCCCAGCGGGCGGATACGCAGCCGGGTGATGCGGTTTTCCCGCCGCGCCAGCACCTCGAAACGGTAGCCGTGGAAGGAAAACACCTGGCCCGCCGCGGGGATCGACTGGGCCATGTGGATCACCAGCCCGGCCACCGTGTTGGCCTCGTCATCGGGCAGGGACCAGTCCAGCGCCCGGTTCAGGTCGCGGATGGTCATCGCGCCGTCGACCAGGTAATCGCCCTGCGGGCCGGGCAGCAGCGATTGCACGGCATCCATGTCGTGTTCGTCGGTGATCTCGCCGACGATCTCCTCCAGGATGTCCTCGAGCGTGATCAGGCCGCGCAGGCTGCCATATTCGTCCACCACCAGCGCGAAATGCGTCCGCCGCCTGAGGAACTCGCGCAGCTGCTCGTCCAGCGGCGTGGTCTCGGGCACGAAATAGGGCGGCATGGCGGTGCTGAGCACGTCGAAATCGCGCAGCGCCTCGGGGCCGCTTTCCTGAAGCGCCCGGCGCACGCCGCGCAAGAGATCCTTGGCATGGATGACGCCGATAACGTTCTCGCGCTCGCCGCGATAGACGGGCAGGCGGGTATGGGGGCTTTTCAGCACCAGATCCAGCACCTCTTCGGCAGTCTGGCCGGCGTCGATCATCGCGATGCCCGAGCGGTGCAGCATCACTTCCTCGACCGAACGCTCGCCCAGGTCCAGCGCGCCCAGCAGCCGGTCGCGTTCCTCTTTCTGCACGGCACCGCTCGACTCGGCCACGGCCAGCGCATCGGCGATCTCGTCCTGCACGGAAAACACCGGGCCGGCGCTGCCGGCGCGGATGCCGAAGGGCGCCAGCAGGCCGCGCGCCGTCAGCCGCGCCGCCCAGACCACCGGCGCAAGGATACGGGCCAGCAGGGCCAGGGGGCGGGCGAGGCGGCCGGCCGTCTCCTCGGGGGCAAGGCGGGCCAGGCTGCGGGGCAGAACCTCGGCCAGCACCAGCATTGCCAGCGCCAGGACCAGCACCCCCAGCGCCGCCCCGCGCCAGCCCGACAAGCCCAGGCCAAGCGCCGCGGCAAGGCTGGCGGCCAGGATCTTGACCAGAGTGTTGCCGACAAGGATGGCGCCGTTCAGGTTTTCGCTGTCCTCCTTGGCCGCCAGCGCCTCGGCCGCCCGCCGGTCGCCCTTGTCGGCGCGGGCGCGCAGCTTGCTGCGGCTTGCCGCGGTCAGCGCCGTCTCGGCCCCGGCGAAGAGGGCCGAAAGCGCCAGAAGCAGCAGGATCGCCGCGCCGATCAGCCAGAAGGCCGGGTCATGGCCGGGGGTCGGGTCGGGAACAGCCGGCGGGATCATGGCTCTTTGTCGTCGCGATGGGCTTGGGCCAGCGGATGATGGTTCAGCACCAGATCGCGCATCCGCGTGTCAAGGACATGGGTATAGATCTCGGTCGTGCCCAGGTCGGCATGGCCCAGAAGCGTCTGGATCGCCCGCAGGTCGGCGCCGCCTTCCAGCAGATGCGTGGCAAAGGCGTGGCGGATCACATGCGGCGAGACGCGGGCCGGGTCGATGCCCGCCGCCAGCGCCAACTGGCCCAGCAGGGCGTTCATCGCCTGGCGCGTCATGTGCCCCTCGCGCGAGGCGGCGGGAAACAGCCAGCGCGCGCCCTTGCCTGCGACCAGCCGGCCCAGCGGGCTTTCGGCGGGGGCATTGTCGCGGCGCCTGAGCCAGGCGGCCAGCGCCCGGCGGGCCGGATCGCTCAGCGGCACCATGCGCTCCTTGCCGCCCTTGCCGCGGATCAGCAGCAGCGCCGGGTCGCCCCGGCAGGCGCCCACGGGCAGCGAGACCAGTTCGCTCACCCGCATGCCGGTGGCATAGATCAGCTCGACCAGCGCCAGGTTGCGGGCGCGCTCGGTCTCGTTGCGGCCGATGCGGGGCAGGGCGTCCAGCATGGCCTGCACCTCGGCCCGGTCCAGAACCTTGGGCAGGCGCTGCACCCGGCCCGGCCCGCTGATGCGGCCGGCGGGATCGTCCTCGCGCCAGCCTTCGTCCAGCGCGAAACGCATGATCTGGCGGATCGCCGACAGCCGCCGCGCCCGCGTCGCCCGCGCAAGGCCTTGGGCGTCGCAATAAGCCAGGTAATCCTCGATCCCCTCGCGCGGGACGGTCAGCAGGGTGCCGCCGCGCGTCGCCAGCCAGTCGACGAAATCGCGCAGGTCGCGGCCATAGGCCAGCAGCGTGTTGCGCGCCGCCCCCGCCTCGGCCGCCTGCGCGTCGAGAAAGGCCGAGATCCGGCCTCGGTCGTCAAGCCGGCCGCTCACGGCAGGCCGGAGCCCGGCGGGGGCGTCATCACCGGGGCCAGGATCAGCTCGACCGCCGCCTGGCGCGCGATTTCCTGCTGGCCCAGCACGCGCAGGACGCGCAGGCCCTGCGCCGCGCGCGGCAGGTCACCGTCCAGACCGGCATCGACATCGGCGATGGCGGCCAGCAGCGCCTCGCCCCGCCGGTTGGCCAGGATCAGCTGCGCGGCGCCTTCCGGCAGGCTCCGCTCCGACGGACCCAGGAAAGCGGGGAAAAGCGCGGCCGCCCGCGGCTCGCCCTCGCCCGGCGGCGGGGCGCTTTCGGGCTCGCCCTCGGCAAAGCGCAGAAGCCACAGGTCGAAACCGGCGGCATCGGCGGGCGGGGCCTGCACCACCTGCGGCTGCGCGGCTTGCAGCGCCAGCCACAGCGCGATGCGGCCGGCGCGGCCATCCAGCCCCAGCGCGCCGACCTCGGCCCCGACCATATCGGCCAGCGCCGGGCCAAGCCCGGCCGCGACCATGGCGTCGAAGGCAGGCGGCAGGGCATGGCCCACCCCCGCCAGGTCGCGCATCAGCAGCGCATCGGCCAGGGCCTGCACGGCGCCGGCGCGGTCCCAGACCCCGCCCGAGGCGGCGGGCTTCTGCTCCAGATAGATCATGCGCAGCTGCGAGGCCGGGATCGCCCCGGCCCGCGCCAGCCGCTCGGCCGCGTCCAGCCGGGCCTTCCAGCCCTCGTTCTGGTCCAGGTCGGCCAGGGCGAAGGCCAGGGGCAGGCCGGACGAGGGCAGGGGCTGGCCGATCGCCTCGTGCAGGCGCAGCTCCAGCGGCGTGACCACGGCGGGCGGCACCAGTTCCTCGGCGCTGTCGGAATAGCCATCGTCCAGGTAATGCGCCAGAAGCGCCGCCATCTGCGGGTCGATCCGCCCCATGGCCTGCGCGCCGTGAAACACCAGCGCCGCAGCCGACCAGTCGCCGCCGAAAGCCAGGCAGAAGATGCGCGCCGGAAAGCTGGGCGCGACGCCGGGGGTGCGGTCCATGGTCTCGCAGGCCTGGGCCTCGTCGCCGGACAGGAGCGCGATGTCGAAAAGCCGCCGGAACCGCTCGGGGTCGCCGGGACCGGCGGCCTTGAGCAATTCCTTGGCGGCGCCAGTGGCACCCATATCCAGAAGCTTGTCCACGCGGGCCAGGAACAGCGCGCCTTCCTGTCCGGCCTCGGTCCGGGCCGGGCGCAGCTGCGCGGCCAGCAGCCGCCGCTCCAGCCGCCGCAGCGCCGGCAGGCGCGGGTTCGAGGCGCGGATCAGCCGCACCAGCACCGCCGCCTCACTGTCGCCCCAGAGATCCGGAGGCAGGCCGGCCGCGCGCGGCGAAACCGTGCCCTTGCCGTCGGGATTGCCCTCGCCCAGCCGGGTCACGCCGACCGGCTCGACCGCGCCGGTGGGGGCAAGCTCGCGCCTGGCGCGCTGCCGCAGTTCGGGCGGGCGCGCGTCGCCGGGTCGCCAGGACGAGATGTTGTCGGGCTCGCGCACGCTGCCCGACAGCCAGTCGCTGGCCGAAAGCGGCGGCTTGGCCCCGGCCGGCAGGGCCAGCGCCAGCCCGGCCACCAGGGCGCAGGCCAGGCCGAGGCCGTCAGTCGAGGTCATTCTGCCCCGCCCCCGCGTCCTCGGCCGTTGCAGCGGTCTGGGCGGCATCGCCGCCATCGGCGGCCGCGGTCGCCGCGGGGGCCGGTGCCGGCACGGGCGCTGCGGCCGGGGCGGCTGTCTGCGCGCCCAGCTCCAGTTCGACCGGCATGCGCATCTCGCGCGGGTCCGAACTCATGTCGCCGAAATAGGCATAGCCGGCCAGGCCCGCCAGAATCAGGATGACCAGAACCACCACCACCTTCAAAAGCCGCATGAATTGCCCCTTCCGCCTCGATATGCTTGCAATGCCGGTCTGTCGCCGGTTCCCGTGAAATATATATGGCATTTCCCGAAAGATCACGCCATCAGTCTGTCCGGTTGAATGAGGCAGGGACCGGGTGTTGATGCGGCGTAACATCGTGCTGATCGGAATGATGGGGGCGGGCAAGACCGCGATCGGGGGCGAACTTGCGCGCCGGTTGCGCAGGCCGTTCTCGGATACCGATGCCGAGATCGAGCGCGCGGCGGCCATGACCATCCCGGAAATCTTTGCCCGCGACGGCGAGGAATTCTTTCGCGCCCGCGAATCGGAAGTGCTGGGCCGGGTGCTGGCCTCGGGGCCCGGCATCGTTTCGACCGGCGGCGGCGCCTGGCTGCGCCCCGAGAATCGCGCCCGCATCGGCGAAGACGGCGTCTCGGTCTGGCTCGACTGCGATCTGGAGACGCTCTGGCACCGGGTCCGGCACCGCCCGACGCGGCCGCTGCTGCAGACCCCCGACCCGCGCGGCACGCTGGAGCGGCTGCTGGCCGAGCGCGGCCCGGTCTATGCGCTGGCCGACATCCGCGTCCCCGCGCAGCGCGGCGACAGCATCGAACAGACGGCGGAGCGCGTGCTGGACGCGATCCGCGCACATGATCCGGCGATCCTGGAGGGCAGATGAGCATCGAGACCGTTCACGTTGACCTGGGCGCGCGTTCCTATGACGTGCGCATCGGCCAGGGCCTGCTTGGCCGGGCGGGCGAGGAGATCGTCGCGCTGGCCGGGCGCCGCCGCGTCGCCATCCTGACCGACGAGACGGTGGCGGCGCTGCACCTGCCGGCGCTGCGCGAGGCGCTGGCCCGGCAGGGGATCGAGGCGCCGGCCCTGGCCCTGCCCGCCGGCGAGGCCACGAAATGCTGGGCCGAGCTGGGCCGCGCCGTGGAATGGCTGCTGGCCCAGCGGATCGAGCGCAAGGATCTGGTGATCGCGCTGGGTGGCGGGGTGATCGGCGACCTGGCCGGTTTCGCCGCCGCGATCCTGCGCCGCGGCCTGCGCTTCGTGCAGATCCCGACGACGCTTCTGGCGCAGGTGGACAGTTCGGTAGGCGGCAAGACCGGCATCAACAGCCCGCAGGGCAAGAACCTGATCGGCGCCTTTCACCAGCCGGCCTTGGTGCTGGCCGATATCGACGTGCTGACCACGCTGAGCCAGCGCGATTTCCGCGCCGGCTATGGCGAGGTGGCGAAATACGGGCTCTTGGGCGACGAGGGCTTCTTCGCATGGCTCGAGGCCAATGCCGCGGGGCTGGCAAGCGATCCGGCGCTGCGCCAGCGCGCCGTGCGCCATTCGGTGGCGATGAAGGCCGGCATCGTGCAGCGCGACGAGACCGAGCAGGGCGAGCGCGCGCTGCTGAACCTGGGCCATACCTTCGGCCATGCGCTGGAATCGTCCACCGGCTATTCCGACCGGCTGCTGCATGGCGAAGGCGTGGCCATCGGCTGCACCCTGGCCTTCGAGCTGTCCGCGCGGATGGGCCTGTGCAGCCAGGAGGCGCCGTCGCGGGTGGCGGCGCATTTCGCCGCCATGGGCCTGCCCTCGCGCATTGCCGACATTCCGGGCGAGCTGCCCGATGACGAGGCGCTGATCGGGCTGATGGCCCAGGACAAGAAAGTGCAGGACGGCAAGCTGCGCTTCGTCCTGGCGCGCGGCATCGGCCAGGCCTTCGTCACCGATGCGGTCGATCCCGCCTTGCTGCGGCAGGTGCTGGCGCAATCGCGCTAGGGTCGCGGATCCTCATCAACCCCCGCATCGGCCTCGATGTCGGGGGGCGGCGGCTCGGTGCGGCGGCGGGGCGGCACCGGCTCGTCATGGCCCAGCTTGCGGTCGCGGTCGCGGCGCAGCGCCGCCCGGCCCAGCATCAGCAGCGTGATCGGGGTCGAGATCATGATGAAGATGCCGATCATCAGCTCATGCACCACCACGCGCCCCTCGCTCAGCGAGAACATCAGCATCGAGGCCAGGATGATCAGCAGCGTGCCATAGCTGTAGCCCAGCGTCGGCGCGTGCAGCCGCTGGTAGAAGCTTTTCAGCCGCACCAGGCCGACCCCGCCCAGCAGCGTCAGCGAGGCGCCGACGACCACGAACAGCGCGATGATGACGGCGGCCCAGGGCGGCAATTGCTCCAGATGCATCATTCGATCACCTCGCCCCGCATCAGGAACTTGGCGGCGCAGACCGTGGTGACAAAGCCCAGCACGGCGATGACCAGCGCGCCCTCGAAGAAGAAGACATTGCCGTTGCCCATGCCGATGACCAGAAACAGCAGCATGGCGATGGAATACATGGTGTCGAGCGCCAGAACGCGGTCCTGCGCACGCGGCCCGCGCAGCATGCGCCAGCAGGCCAGCGCCAGGGCCAGGATCAGGGCGATCTGGGCATAGCCCAGGGCAAATCGCAGCAACTCGGCCGTCATTCGAATATCTCCATGAGCAGCGCCTCGTAGCGGTCGCGGATCAGGCTTTGCCAGTCGTGGTCGCTCCGCAGGTCGAGGACATGCAGCAGCAGCCGGCCCTCCTCCAGGTCGAATTCGATCCAGGCGGTGCCGGGCGTGCCGGTCAGGATGATCGCCAGCACCGCCAGCGCATTGGGATCGCGCAGGCGCAGCGTCAATTCGACGAAGCCCGAATGGTACTTCGGATGGTCGGGGCCAAGGAGTAGCACCCGCGCCACCGCGATATTGGAGCGCAGGATGTCCAGCGCCACCACCGCCATCAGCCTTGGGATCGCCAGCCAGCGCCGGAAGACGGGCCTGGGCGGATGCAGGTGCTCGACCGACCAGCCAGCCCCCAGCGCGATCAGCGTGCCGAGCAGCAGGTGGCCCGGCGTGAAGGCGGTCAGGAACAGCCACATCAGCACCAGCACGGCAGAAAGCAGCGGATGGGGGACGAGCCGATTCATTGCGCCACCTCCTCTGGCTCATTCTCGGGCGTAGGCTCGGGTTCGGCAACGGGCTCGGGGGTAAGGCTTTGCACCGGCGCGGCGCGCACGTCCTGCGCCTCGGCCAGGACGGCATTGCGATAGACGCGGGGCTCGAGCAGCGCGTCGGCCGTGGCGCTGGTATAGCCCAGCAGCGCATCCGAACGCACGGTCTGCAGGCCGATCATGCCCAGCAGCATGACCACCGGCACCACCTCCAGCGCCAGGATGCGCGGGGTCGGGCCTTCCTCGGCCCAGAAGCGGCGGATGCCGAAGCGCATCAGCGCGATCAGCGCCCCAAGGCCCGACAGGATCAGCATGGCGGCATAGGCCCACAGGATCACCGGCAGATGGCCCGAGGCGGGCAGGTTGTCCTGCACCGCGCCGCGCAGGATGGCGAACTTGCCGACGAAGCCCGGCATGGGCGGCAGGCCGGCGATCATCGCCGCGACCAGACCGAAGCAGATCGCCATGGTCAGCCAGCTGACGGTGCGCTGGCTGGCGGGGGCGGTGGTGTCCTCGACCGTGCCCAGCCCCATCGGCGTCCAGCGTTCCGAAAGCGGGTCGAAGCCGTCGCCCTCGTCCGGGGCGTCGTCGTCGCCCTCGTCGTTGCGGCTGACCGGCTCGGCGATCAGGAAGAAGGCCGAGATGGCCGCGGTCGAGCCCACCATGTAGTAAAGCGCGCCGCCCAGCATCGAGCTGCCGCCCCCCGCCTGGGCAAAGCCGATCGCGGCCAGAACCGTCCCCGACGAGATGATCGCCAGATAGCCGCCCTTGCGCGCCAGTTCCGGCGTGCCCAGGATGCCGATCATGCCGAAGGCCATGGTCAGAACGCCGCCGATCATCAGCACCGAGGCGCCGAAGCCGGCCGAGGGCCCGGCATCCGGCCCCAGCACCAGCAGCGACAGCCGCAGGATGACATAGATGCCGACCTTGGTCATGATCGCCATGATCGCGGCGGCGGGCGGCGAGGCGGCGCCATAGGTCGGCGGCAGCCAGAAGCACAGCGGCCAGGCCGCCGCCTTGATCAGGAAGGCAAGCCCCAGGAAGGTCGCCGCGGCATGGAACAGCAGCCGCTCGGCATCGTCGAGCCAGTGCAGGGCCCGGGCGATATCGGCCATGTTCAGCGTGCCGGTGGTGCCATAGACCAGCGCAACGCCGATCAGGAAGAACAGCGAGGCCGCAAGGTTCACCGCCAGGTAATGCAGCCCGGCCTTGATCCGCTCGGGACCCGAGCCATGCAGCATCAGCCCGTATGAGGCCGCGAGCATCACCTCGAAGAACACGAAGAGGTTGAACAGGTCGCCGGTCAGGAACGAGCCGTTGACCCCGGCCAGCAGGAACTGGAACATGCTGTGGTAATGCTGGCCCTTGCCGTGCCAGCCGGCGGCGGCATAGACCAGCGAGGGCGCGGCCAGAAGCGCGGTCAGCATCACCATCATCGCCGAAAGCCGGTCCAGCACCAGCACGATGCCGATGGGCACCGGCCAGTCGCCCAGGCGGTAAAGCCCGACGACCGTGCCGCCCTGCTCGGTCGCGGATTTGACGTCGGCCATCAGCTCGACCGAGGCCAGGAAGGTCAGCCCCACCGCCACCAGCCCGATGATCAGCTTGGTCTGCCGGCTGCGGTCGCTGTAAAACAGCATGAGCGCGCCGGCCACCAGCGGGATCAGGATCGGCGCGATCATCAGGTGGTCGGGCATGGCCGCATCGTTCATCATGGATGACGCTCCTTGCCGTCCACGTGGTCGGTGCCGGTGGCCCCGCGCGAGGCGATCATCAGCACCAGGAACAGCGCCGTGGTGGCGAAGCTGATGACGATGGCGGTCAGCACCAGCGCCTGCGGCACCGGGTCGGCATAGGCGGTCGGATCGACGAAGCCGCCCTTGGGCATGATCGGCGCGGCGCCGACGTAAAGCCGGCCCATGGCAAAGATGAACAGGTTGATGCCATAGGCCAGCAGGCATAGGCCGATGATGACCTGGTAGGAGCGCGGCCGCAGCAGCAGCCAGACGCCGGAGCCGACCAGGATGCCGATGGCAAGGGCAAGGATCAGTTCCATCAGCGCGGCTCCTCGGCGGTTTCCAGCGGCCGGGCGCGCGGGGCGACGCGCAGCGACTGGTGGGCAATGGCGATCAGCATCAGCACGATGGCGCCCAGAACGGTCGAGAACACGCCGAAATCGAACAGCATCGCGGTCGAGAAGGGCACCTTGCCGATGACCGGGAACTCGAGATACTGCGCATGCGCGCTGAGGAAGGGATAGCCGAAGATCCACGACCCGGCCCCGACCGCCGCCGAGATGGTCAGCCCCGCCGCCATCCAGCGCATCGGCAGCACGGTGATCCGCGCCTCGACCCAGCGCACATTGGCGGCGACATATTGCAAGAGCAGGCCCACGGCCAGGGTGACGCCGGCGGCAAACCCCCCGCCGGGCAGGTCGTGGCCGCGGAAGAACAGATAGGCCGACAGCGCGATGATCGGCGCGAACATCCATTGCATCAGCACCGAGGGCACGAAGAGATAGGCCTCCAGCGCCTGTTCCTCGGCATCGAGCTGCGGGCGCGGGCGTTCGACGCTTTCGGGCGCGGGCCGGAAGCGGCGCAGCAGCGCATAGACGGTCAGCCCGACGACGGCGAGGACGGTGATCTCGCCGAAGGTGTCGAAGGCGCGGAAATCCACCAGGATGACGTTGACGACATTGGTGCCGCCGCCCTCGACATAGGCATTGCGCAGGAACCAGTCGCCCAGCGAGGTGCCGGGCGGGGTCAGCAGCACCGCCAGCGCCAGCGCCGTCATGCCCGTGCCGCAGGCCAGCGCGATCAGCAGGTCGCGCGCGCGGCGCGAGCGGGCCGTGAGGTTGTTGTCGCCGGGGATCTCCTGGTCGCGCTTGGGCAGCCAGCGCAGGCCCAGCAGCAAAAGCGCGGTGGTGGCGATCTCGACCAGCAGCTGGGTCACGGCCAGGTCGGGGGCCGAGAGCCAGACGAAGGTCGCGCAGGTGACCAGGCCCGCGCCGCCCATCAGCACCAGCGCCGCGAAACGGTGATACTTGGCCTGCCAGGCGGCGCCGACGGCGCAGGTGCCGCCGACCAGCCACAGCAGGGCAAAAACCAGCTCGCTCGCGCCCAGTTCGGGCATGGGCACGTTCCAGTCCAGCCGGCGCAGCACGAACCAGGCCCCGGCCAGCGACAAAAGCACCATGGCACGCAATTGCGACTGCAGCCCGTTCGCCGACAGTACCCGCAGCGCAAAGCGCGGCAGCCGGATGGTAAAAACCTGCAGCAGCCAGTCGAAGCCGCGGGCAAAGTCCAGCCGGCGCATCACCCGCGTGCCGTCCTCGCCCGAATCGATCAGCCGGCGCGGCAGCAGGTAGATCAGCGCGCCCAGCGACATGGCGATCAGGCTCATGATCAGCGGCGGGCTGACGCCGTGCCAGATCTTCAGGCTGAAATGCGGCAGTTCCGGGCCGACCACGGCCATGCTGGCGGTCTGCAGCCAGGTGCCCAGCACCTGCTGCGGGAACATGCCGACCGCCAGGCAGATCGCCACCAGGATCGCCACCGGCAGGCGCATCAGCAGGGGCGGCTCATGCGGTTCCTGCGGCAGGTCGGTGGCGGGCGGGCCGAAGAACACCGTGACGATGAAGCGCAGCGAATAGGCGGCGCTGAACGCCCCGGCCAGCACCGCGACATAGGGCGCGAAACTGTCCAGCGAGCCGCCGTTGTTCCAGACATAGGTCGCCTCGAAGAACATCTCCTTGGACAGGAAGCCGTTAAGCAGCGGCACCCCTGCCATGGCGCCCGAGGCGATGATCGCCAGCATCGCCGTGACCGGCATCACCCGCGCCAGGCCCGACAGGCGGCGCATGTCGCGGGTGCCGGTTTCGTGGTCGATAATGCCGGCGGCCATGAACAGCGAGGCCTTGAAGACGGCGTGGTTGACGATGTGGAACACCGCGGCGATCAGCGCAAAGGGGCTGCCGATCCCGGCCAGCGCCGTGATCAGCCCCAGGTGGCTGATGGTGGAATAGGCCAGCAGCCCCTTGAGGTCATGGCGGAACAGCGCCACCACCGCCCCCAGGAGCAGCGTGGTCATGCCGATGCCGGTGACGATCTGGAACCAGGCATCCGTGCCCCCCAGCGCCGGGTGAAAGCGCAACAGCACGAAGACCCCGGCCTTCACCATGGTCGCCGAATGCAGATAGGCCGAGACCGGCGTCGGCGCCGCCATGGCGTTGGGCAGCCAGAAATGGAACGGGAATTGCGCCGATTTGGTGAAGGCGCCCAGCACGAACAGGATCAGCACCACGGGATAAAGCCGGTGGCTGGTGATCTGCGGCCCGGCGGCCAGAACGGCGTCGAGGTCGTAGCTGCCGGCGATCTGGCCCAGCAGGATCATCGCCACCATCAGGCACAGCCCGCCCGAGGCGGTCACGATCAGCGACATCCGCGCCCCGTCGCGGGCGTCCTGCCGCTGGAACCAGTAGCCGATCAGCAGGAAGGACACGATGCTGGTCAGTTCCCAGAACACCACCAGCATGATGATGTTGCCCGACAGCAGCAGCCCCGACATGGCACCGGCAAAGGCCAGCAGGCTGGAATAGAGCCGCGGCACCGGGTCGTCGGGCGACATGTAATAGCGCGCGTAAAGGATCACGAGGAACCCGATTCCCGCCACCAGCACCATGAACAGCCAGGAAAACCCGTCGATGCGGAAGGTCAGGTCAAGCCCGATGGAGCTGACCCAGTGGAAGGTGCCGGTGATGTGCTGCCCCTCGGTCACGGCGGGGTAAAGCACGCCCAGGATCACCAGCGCGACGATCATCGTCAGCCCGGCCAGCCAGGCTTCGGCATTGCGCGCCCCGATGGGAAGTGTGGCCGCCAGGGCGGCCGACACGAATGGCGTCAGAACAAGCAAGAGCAACAGGTTCTGTTCGACCATCGTGTTCCTTTTCCGGTTCGGGCTGTGCGCAGATAATAGACGCGCAGGCGCGGAAAACACAACCGACCCGGTCGATAAAAACGACGCAAAAATCCAGGATCAGGAATATTTTATCGCACCGCCGCGCGAGGCGCCGCGCCGGGGCCTCAGCCGCCCCGGATTCGCGTCACGTCGCGCATCTGCCCGCCGGTCAGCAGCAGCTCAGCCGGCATGGGATGGCTGATGAAATGCAGCGGGCTGGCGGTCGGCCCATAGGCGCCGCAGGCATGGATGGCGATCAGGTCGCCTTCCTCCAGCCTGGGCAGGGCGACGCCGCCGCCCAGCTTGTCGATCGAGGTGCAGAGCGGGCCGGAGATGTCCTGCCTTTCCTCGGGCCGGGCGCCGTCTTCGTCGCCGCCGACCCGGTGCATGACGTAATTGCGCCGCAGCACCATGCCGAAATTGCCCGAGGCGGCCAGGTTGGCGTTCAGACCGCCGTCGCAGATGGCGATTCGGCTGCCGCGCGACTGCTTGACCGAGACGACGCGGGTCACGAACCAGCCCGCCGGCCCGACCAGGTAGCGGCCAAGCTCCAGCACCAGCCGGGTCGCGGGAAAGCGCGCGGCGAAGGCGTCGAGTTCGGGGCCGATCTCGGCGGCGATGGCGGCAAGGTCCAGCGCGCTGTCGCCGGGATGGTAGGGAATGCCCAGGCCGGCGCCGAAGATCAGCTTTTCCGGGCGCAGGTCCAGAGCCGCGCAGGTATCGGCAAACACCTGCATGAAGATGCGCCAGTTCTCGCAGATCGCCTCGGGTTTCAGGCATTGCGTGCCGGAATAGATGTGCAGCCCGATGATCTTCAGGTTCGGCAGGGCGGCGATCTGCGGCAGGATCTCGGCCGCCTCCTCGACATCGACGCCGAAGGGGCTGGGCCGGCCGGCCATCTGGTCGCCGAAGCCCTTGGGCACGCGCGCGGGCGCCAGGCGGACCAGAACCGGCTGCACGCGGCCCAGTTCGCCGGCGATGGCATCGGCCAGCCGCGCCTCGCGCAGGCTTTCCAGCACCAGCTCGCCCAGGCCCGCCTGGGTGGCGGCGCGCAACTCGGCATCGCGCTTGGCCGGGCCGGTGAAGCTGATCCGCCCCGCATCCCAGCCCGCCTCCTGCGCCAGCGCCAGCTCGCCGCCCGAGGAGATGTCAAGGCAGTCCAGCCGGCCCCGCATCCAGTCCAGCAGGGCCGGGTTCGGGTTGCTTTTCACCGCGAAGCTGACGGCGAACCAGCGCCCCAGATGCGCGCGCAGATGCGCCAGCCGTTCCTCGACCAGGTCGGTGGCATAGACATAGCAGGGCGTGCCGAAACGCGCCGCGGCCTCGGCCAGGTGGCGGTCGAGGTCAGTCAAGGGTCTGCACATAGGCCAGGATGGCATCGACCGTGTCGAAATTCTCCAGCGTCACGTCGCCCGGCTGCACCCGCAGCTCGGCCTTTTGCTCGACAAAGGAGATCAGCCCGACCATCGCCACCGAATCCAGCATCCCGGTCGAGAAAAGCTCGGTATCGCCATCGAGCGGCGTGTCGATGTTCAGTTCGCTGCGGATATAGCGGAGCAGATCGTCCTTGCTCAGGCTCATGGATCCAATGCCTTTCTGGTCAGTTATGCAATGCCGCACGGGCGGCGGAAATGATGGCCGGGCGGTCCAGCTTGCCGCTGGCGGTGCGCGGCATGGCGCCTGGCCAGGGATGGTAGTGCTGCGGACGCATGTAATGCGGCATGGCGCGGGCGCAATGCGCGGCCAGCGCGGTTTCGTCGGCCTGCGGCAGATAGGTCACCACCGCGTGAACCGCCTGGCCCAGGTCCGCATCCTCGACGCCGAAGGCCACCACGTCGGTCACAAGCCCGCTTTGCGAGATCGCATCCTCGACCTCGGTCGGCGACAGCCGGAAGCCCAGGGTCTTGATCATCTCGTCCATGCGGCTGACGAACCACAGGTCGCCATCCTCGTCGACGCGCACCAGATCGCCCGACCAGACCACCGGCTCGTCGCCCAGCAGATGCGCCAGTTCGGGGCAGGGGCGGATCTTCTGCGCCGTCACCTCGGGCTTTTCCCAATAGCCCATGCTGACCAGCGGGCCGGCATGGACCAGCTCGCCCTGCTCGCCGGGACCGGCCACGCCCTCGCCATGCTTGACGGCGAAGACCTGCGCGTTCGGGATCTGCCGGCCGATCGAGCCCATCTTGGCCGCGAATCTCTCGGGCGGCAGATAGGTCGAGCGGAAGGCCTCGGTCAGCCCATACATCAGGTAGATGTCGACGCCCGGAAATACCTGCGGCAGCAGCTCCAGGATGTTCGGGGGGATCTTGCCGCCGGTATTGGTGATGCGCCGCAGCGCCGGCAGGTCGGTCGGGCGGTCCACCAGCAGCCGCACGATCTGGTTCCACAGGGGCGGCACGCCGGCGATCCCCGTCACCGATTCGGCCTGGGCCATGCGGATGATCTCGGCCGGCATGGTCAGCGGCTGGTGCACCACCGTCCCGCCCGTCAGCAGCATGGTGGTCAGCTGGTTCAGCCCGGCGTCGAAACTGTAGGGCAGCACCGACAGCAGCCGGTCGCTTTCGTCCAGCCCCAGATAGTCCGCGACCGAGATGGCGCCCACGCGGATGTTGCGATGGCTGAGCATCACCCCCTTGGGCGCGCCGGTCGAGCCCGAGGTGTAGATGATCATCGCCAAGCCGCGCGGGTCGGGTTCGTCGGGCGCGGAAGCCTGGTCGGCGGCAAGCGCCCCCCAGGGGTCCGCGCCCTGGACAAGGCCCTCGGCCTTGCCCTGAACAAGATAGGCCGTGCCCTCGGGCAAGGCATGTTCGCCCACCAGCGCCTCCAGGGCGTTGCGGGGCAGGATCGCCGCGCGCGCCCGGCTGTCGCGGGCGACATAGGCCAGCTGCGCGGGCGTCCAGCGGATGTTCACGTTGATGACCACGGCGCCCATCTTCCAGGCGCCGAACATGGCCGCGACCTCGTCTATGCCCTTGCGCAGATGCACGATCACCCGGTCTCCGGGCCGGATGCCGCGCCGGACCAGCCAGTCGGCGACGCGCCCGGCCTCGGCCGCGAGTTCGGCGTAGCTGACCGCGCGGCCCTGGTCCACCGCGGCGATCTTGTCGGCGCGGGCGGGCAGGTTGTCGGCCAGAAAGCGCCACATGCTGCGGTCGAAATCGTCACTCATCGGCGGGGGCCTTCTTTCTGGCGGCAAAGATCGGCAGGCTGGGATAGATCTTGGCGGGCGAGCCGATCACCACCGAATCCGGCGGCACATTGGTCGTCACCGCGGTATTGGCGCCGATCCGCACCCGGTCGCCGATGGTGATCGGGCCCAGCACGCAGGAATTGACGCCGATGAACACGTCGTCGCCGATCACCGGCGCGCCGGGGCCCATGTTGGTGCCGATGGTGACATTGTGCATCACCCCGCAGCGGTCGCCGATCACCACCTCGGGATGGATCGACAGCGAGCCCTCGGCATGGATGATGTGGAAATCCTTGCCCAGCCGCACCTGCGGCGGGATCCAGACCTTGGTCACGTTCAGGATCAGGATCTTCATCAGCGCATAGGGCTTGCCGGCCAGCCAGCGCAGCAGCGGGTTCTTCACCCCGATGGCCCAGCGGCCATAGCGATAGACGGCAAGCGAGACGAAGGCGGGCTCGGTCAGCGAACGGCCGTGTCGTCTGTAGTCATCCCGGAGAGTTTCGAACATCACCATGCACTTGTTTAATCACTTCGGCGGGAAATAAGGGTCGCCCGCCCCCATATTCCGATGTCTCGCGGCAAACTCAACCTGACTGTTAGGACGGGTTTCAGGGGTTTTGCGCCGCGATCAGGTCGAGCGTGCGCCGGATCTGGTCCCATTCCACCCGGTAGCCGCGGGCTGTGCCGGACCCCACCACCATCGCGTAATGCTGCTGCCAGCAATCCGTCAGCAGCTTGAGCGAGGTGGTCACCCGGTCCGCCGGCTGCAAGGTCAGCACCGTGCCGCCCGGCGCCATGGCGATGACGCCATGGGCCAATTGGCTGCCCTCGACCCCCGCCACGATCCGGGCCGCGCCCGCCGCCGCGGCCAGTTCGTCGGCATCCTGGCGGTCAATGTAGAGGGTGCGGAAACCGTATTCGGCCTCCAACCGCTCGGCGATCTCGGCCTCGTTCTCCAGGATGCGGGCATCGCCGCTGGCGCCGCGGAAGATGAAGACGCCGGGCAGGGGTTCCAGCGCCCGGCCCTGAAGGATCAGGGCGCGGTTGCGCTGCGCGCGGGCGCGGCGGTGGCTGTTGCTTTGCAGGTCGTCGAACAGGATCAGTTCGTCGAAATGCACGTCGCCGATGCGGCGCGGCGCCATGCCCAGCAATTCCTCGTAGCGCGCGATATGGCCGCCGCGCAGCGGCGCGGAGGTCACCGGCGCGCCCGTCTCCTCGGCCAGGCGATAGGCAAGGCAGTCGTTCAAGAGCCAGTTGCCGAACCAGCGGTTGCCGATCCAGCTTTCGTAAAGCGCGCCCGACAGGCTTTCGCGCGGCCGGGCATAGCTGAAGGGCGCGCGCTTGTGCGGGCGCAGGTGGCGCTCGGCCCCGCGCGCATGCAGCACGCCATCGACGAAATCCACGTCGCGGAAGCGATAGCCCATGGTGGGCGGCGTCTGCTCGGCCGGGTTGCCCTGCATCTGTTCCAGGATGTCGGGCAGGGCGCCGAACTCGGTGCGCGCGATATGCTCGATCTGGTCGGGCAGCCAGATGCCCGGCATGACCTCGACCACCTCGGCCGGAGAGATCTCCCATCGCTCGACGGCGGTGGCAAAGAAATCCGCGGGGCCCAGCCCGGCAAGGCGGCGCAGGCGGTTATGGGTCGGTCTGAGGGAATGCATGGCGGCTCGGCTGGCAGGGTCGGGTGGAGTTTGCGGGCGGGCGCCGGCGGGCGCAAGAGACAGAATGTGCCGTTCAGTTCGGATCCGGCCCCTTCAGCGCCACGACCAGCGCCTGCGCGATCATCGCGTGATCCTCGGCCGAGGGGTGCCACAGGCAGGCGTTGCGCCGCGGATCGCCCAGCACGACCAGGCGGTTGGCCAGGCCCCGGCGATCCAGCAGTTTCGAGGCGGTCCGATGCGCCTCGACCAGTTCGGGCCCGTATTCGCCGAAGGCCAGCAACGCCAGGGTCGCGCCGGGGTTTTCCTGTGCGCGGGCGGCGGCGAAATCGGCCAGCGCCGGGCCGAACTCGTGGCGCAGCTGGCCCTTGTCGCTCCAGCGTTCGCCGGGGGCGAGTTCCGAGCCGAACACGTTCGAGCCCAGCCCGATGACCACCATATCCGCCTTGCGCTCCGGCAGGGGGGCCGCATCCGGCTGTCCCGGCAGGGCCAGGGGATAGAGCCGGTCCATGGTGCGGTCGGGCTCGGCGCCGCCGTAGTTGCGCAAGAGCCCGATGCCCGAGCGGGCGACGATGCGGTAATCCGCGCCCAGCGCCGCCGCGACCTGCGGGCCGAAGCCGCGGCTGGTATCGGTCGCGGCATAGATCTCCTCAGCCTCGCAATCGCGGCGGCTGGCGGTATTGGCAAAGCTGACGGTATCGGAATCGCCGATGAACTCGATCAGCCGCGGCGCCGGGTCGGGCGGCGGCAGCGCCTGGGCCGAATCGTCCAGGAAGAAGCCGCCGAACAGCGCCGGGCCGGCGGATTCACTGATCTTTTCGGCGCGGATCTCATGCCGGCCGGGGGCAAGGCCGCGGATATGCAGATCCCGCCGGCCGGGGCGCGAGACCTCGACCGCCTTGCCGTCCAGCGTCACCCGCCAGCGATTGACCGCATCGTCGAAGCGCAGCACGATCCCCGTGCCCTGAAACCGGGCCGAGGCGTGAAAGCCCGGCCATTCGTGGCGATAGCCCTGGCCAGCGGGGCCGGGGGCGGCGCGGCCGGTCGCCTGGGCGGGCAGGGCGGTCCATCCGGGTCGCGGCGGGCCGAGTTCCGCCTGGAATCCTGCATCCCCGGCCAGGCTCAGCGTCGGCACCGGCGTCGCCGGGCGCGGCGGTTCGGGCCAGACCAGGAAAGCGGTCCCCGCGCCCAGGGCGGCGACCAGGACCGCCGCGCCGATCCGCCTTGTCCAGATTGCACCCATGACCGCCCACCCGAAACCCTGGCGCCGATCCTGATCAAGCCGGGCCGGCAAGTCCAGCACCCTGCCGGTCAGCCGCGAAATTCGGCAAGGATGCCGATCGCCTCGTGCATGTCATAAGGGTGATTGCCGATGAAGAAGCCGTTGCGGTCGATCTCCTCGGCATGGCTCATCGGCCCATGCAGGCTGTGATCCATCAGGCGCAGCACGGGATTTTGGGTGAAATTGCCGCTGACGATGGGCCGGGTCTCGAACCCGAGGGCGCCGAGCCGGGCCAGAATCCCGCGTCGCGTCAGGCCCGTTTCCGGCCGCAGCACCAGCGAAAATCCGAACCAGCTGCTTTCGCCGGTTTCGCGCTGGATGCGGAACAGCGGGTGGTCTGCCATCGCCTGCTGCCAGAGCGCGCCATTCGCGCGCCGCCCCTCGATCAGCCGCGGCAGCTTTTCCAGCTGCGCCCGGCCCAGGGCGCCCGACATCTCCAGCGGACGCAGGTTGTAGCCGGGCAGGACGAAGCGAAAGCTTTCCTCGAAGGGATCGTCGCTCTTCTCGCCGGTCACGCGGTTGAATTTCGGCAGGTCGCGCGTCCAGCCATGCGCCCGCAGCGCCAGCAGGATGTGGTAAAGCTCCTCGTCATCGGTGACGACCAGCCCCCCCTCCATGGTCGAGATGTGATGCGAGAAGAAGGTCGAAAACGTCCCCATCACCCCGAAGGTGCCGCATTGCCGGCCGCCGAAGGTGGCGCCCATCGATTCGCAATTATCCTCGATCAGCACGATATTGCGGGTGCCGATGAGGGCACGGATCGCGTCGAAATCATTGGGATTGCCCAGCAGGTTCACCGCCATGATCGCGCGGGTGCGGGGTCCAATCGCCCCGGCCAGCCCGGCAAGGTCGTAGTTCAGCGTCTCGCGGTCGATGTCGACGAATTTCAGGTGCAGCCCGTATTGGTGCAGCGGAAAGAAGGTGGTGGACCAGGAGACTGCCGGCACGATCACCTCGTCGCCCAGCATCAGCCGCAAGGCGGGGTTCTGCGTATGGCGCAGCGCCGCCGCCATGGCGAGATTGGCCGAGGAGCCCGAGTTCACCATCACCGCGTAACGGCTGCCGGTGAAGCAGGCGAATTCTTCCTCGAAGGCCGCCACCTCGGGGCCCATGGAAAAGCGGTCCGAGTCGATCACCCGTTGCAAGGCGGCCCGTTCCGCCTCGTCCCAGCTGGAAGTGGCAAGGGGAAAGCCGCTCATGGCTGATGCTCCAGATACCAGGCATAGGTGGCGGCGATGCCCTCGCGCAGGCCGGTTTGCGGCGCCCAGCCCCATTCCGTCTGCCGCGTCACGGACAGGAGCTTGCGCCGCATGCCCACCGGCTTGCCCAGGTCGTGGACAAAACGGCCCTGCCAGCCGATCACCCCGGCCGCGATGCGGTAATAGTCGTCGATGGCATGATCCACGCCCGGCCCGATATTCATCACTGCCGGCACGGACGAGGGACCGGCCAGCGCCCGCAGGATCGCCTCGGCCAGGTCGCCCGCATGCATGAACTCGCGCCGGGCCGTGCCGTCGCCCCAGATCTCGACCGTCTCATGGCCCTCGACCCTGGCGCGGTGGATCTTGTGGATGATCGCCGGCAGCAGGTGCGACTGGCCTGGGTCGAACTTGTCGAAGGGGCCGTAGAGGTTGCAGGGTACCAGCGTGCGCCATTGCAGGCCGCGATCCTCGCGGCAGGCATGGTCCACCAGCCGCATCGCCATGATCTTGGCCAGGGCATAGCCCTCGTTGCTGGGCTCGAGCGGGCCGGTCAGGATCTGCTCCTCGGCCAGGCCGCAATGCAGGTCGCGCGGATAGACGCAGCTCGAACTCAGGTTGATCAGCACCGGGATACGCGCCTCGCGGCAGGCGGCGATCAGGTTCAGCCCGATGCGGGCGTTCTCGATCAGATACCGCATCGGCTCGGCCAGGTTGGCCTGGATGCCCCCGACCACGCCCGCGGCATGGACCACCGCATCGGGGCGATGCCGCGCCAGCCAGTCCCGCAGCGCGTCCGCGTCGCACAGGTCCAGCTCGGTGCGCGCGGGCGCCAGCACCTGCCAGGCGGCGATGCCGGGATGGGCGCGCAGGTTGCGCCCGACCATGCCATGCCCGCCGGTGATGAACAGCCGTGCCATCTATCGCGCCTCCTGCGCGACGGCCGGACCCAGCCCATGCCGCTTCAGCAACGCATTCTGCCGTGCCGCCCGCAGGTCGGCGGCGACCATCTCGGCGATCATCTCGCGCAAGCCGGTCTGGGGCCGCCAGCCCAGCCGCCGATGCGCCTTGGCGGCATCGCCCCGCAGGCTCGCCACCTCGGCCGGGCGGAAATACTTGGGATCGACCCGCATCACAACATCGCCCGGACGCAGGGCCGGCGCCCGGTCGCCCGCGACCGAGGCGACCAGGGCGACCTCATCCAAGCCCGTGCCGCGAAACTCCAGCGCGATGCCCAGCTCCTCGGCGGCCCAGGTCAGGAACTGGCGCACGGAATGCTGCTCGCCGGTGGCGATGACGTAATCGTCGGGCGCATCGCATTGCAGCATCAGCCATTGCATGCGCACATAGTCGCGGGCATGGCCCCAGTCGCGCAGCGCGTCCAGGTTGCCCAGGTACAGGCAACCCCCGGCCCCCTGGGCAAGATTGGCCAGCCCGCGGGTGATCTTGCGGGTGACGAAGGTCTCGCCGCGGCGCGGGCTCTCGTGGTTGAACAGGATGCCGTTGCAGGCGAAAATCCCATAGGCCTCGCGATAGTTCACCGTGATCCAATAGGCATAGAGCTTGGCCACGGCATAGGGGCTGCGCGGGTGAAAGGGCGTGCGCTCGGTCTGCGGCACCTCGCGCACCAGCCCGTAAAGCTCGGAGCTCGACGCCTGGTAGAACCGCGTCACCCGCTCCAGCCCCAGGAAACGGATCGCCTCCAGCAGCCGCAGCGTCCCCAGCCCGTCAACGTCGGCCGTATATTCCGGCGCCTCGAAACTGACCGCGACATGGGATTGCGCACCCAGGTTATAGACCTCGTCCGGCCGCACCTCGGCCATGATCCGGGTCAGGTTCGAGGCATCGGACAGGTCGCCGTAATGCAGCAAGAAGCGCGGCGCGACCTCATGCGGATCCTGGAAGATTTGATCGACCCGCTGGGTGTTGAAGGAAGAGGACCGGCGCTTGATGCCATGCACCTCATAGCCCTTTTCCAGCAGGAACTCGGCCAGGTAGGAGCCATCCTGCCCCGTCACCCCGGTAATCAGCGCCTTCTTCACCATGAACCGCTCACTCTTGAACCACGAAACCGCGAAACCGTGAAACCATGCCGCCTGGCGCCGCGCGGAAGGGCAGGCGGCTTCTTCGTTCTCCAAATACCCACCCGGCCGCACCGCCCGAGCCGGGGGCGCCGCCTGCGCGCCGCCCCATGTTTCTGCATTGCCCAAATACCCGGGGCAACCGTACCGCCGGACGCGGCCGCGCCTATTTCGCGGCGTCGAAGACCGGCTGGTAGATTTCCTTCAGCCGCGCCACCGCCTCCTGCGGCGACAGCTCGACCGATTCGCCGCTGCGGCGCGAGGTCAGCTCGACCTTGTTCGCCGCCAGCCCGCGCGGGCCGACGGTGATGCGCCAGGGCAGGCCGATCAGGTCCATGGTGGCGAATTTCGCCCCCGCCCGCTCGTCGCGGTCGTCATAGAGCGGGTCCAGACCCTGCGCCTTGAGCTCGGCATAAAGCGCCTCGCAGGCACCGTCGGTCGAGGCGTCGCCCTGCTTGAGGTTGACGATCCCGGCATGGAAGGGCGTCACCCCCTCGGGCCAGATGATGCCCTTGTCGTCATGGCTGGCCTCGATGATCGCGCCCAGCAGGCGGCTGACGCCGATGCCGTGCGAACCCATGTGCACCGGCACGCGCTGGCCGTCCGGGCCGACCACGGTGGCGCCCATCGGCTCGGAATACTTGGTGCCGAAATAGAAGATCTGCCCGACCTCGATGCCGCGCGCCTGGCGGCGGCGCTCCTCGGGGATCTGCTCGAACAGCGTCGCGTCATGGGTCTCGTCGGTACGGGCATAGCGGCTGGTGAACTCCTCCAGCACGGCCTGGCATTGCGCGACATCGTCGTAATCGATCTGGCGGTCGCCGAATTTCAGGTCGGTGATCTGGCTGTCGTAGAACACTTCCGACTCGCCGGTCTCGGCCAGCACCAGGAATTCATGGGTATAGTCGCCGCCGATCGGGCCGCCGTCGGCGCGCATCGGGATCGCCTGCAGCCCCATGCGCTCATAGGTGCGCAGGTAGCTGACCAGGTGCCGGTTATAGGCATGCAGCGCGTCTTCCTTGGTCAGGTCGAAATTGTAGCCGTCCTTCATCAGGAACTCGCGCCCGCGCATGACGCCGAAGCGGGGGCGGATCTCGTCGCGGAACTTCCACTGGATGTGATACAGCGTCAGCGGCAGATCCTTGTAGCTGTTCACGTGGCCGCGGAAGATGTCGGTGATCATCTCCTCGTTGGTGGGCCCGTAAAGCAGGTCGCGCTTGTGGCGGTCGCGGATGCGCAGCATCTCCTCGCCGTAATCGTCGTAGCGGCCGCTCTCGCGCCACAGGTCGGCGGGTTGCAGCGTCGGCATCAGCATGGCGACATGGCCGGCGCGGGCCTGTTCCTCGTGCACGATCTGCTCGATGCGGCGCAGCACCTTGAAGCCCAGAGGCAGCCAGGAATAGATGCCGGCCGCCTGCTGCTTGATCATGCCGGCACGCAGCATCAGCCGGTGGCTGACGATCTGGGCCTCTTTGGGGTCTTCCTTCAGGACGGGCATGAAATAGCGCGACAGACGCATGGCGAAATCCTCATGATGGCCGGCACGGGTTAGCGGATCGCGGATAGCGGGGCAACGCCCTTCCTTGCAAGCCGGGCCGCGACCGTCCACATAGGAACGCAAACGCGGGGACGGGAGCGACAAGACCCATGCAATTGCCGGTGCAGAAACAGATCCTCTATTGGGGCGGCGCGCTGGTCGTTCTGCTGCTGGCGCTCTGGGGGGTGGGCAATGCCGTCATGCCTTTCATCATGGGCGCGGCCGTGGCCTATCTCTTCGACCCGCTGGCCGACCGGCTCGAGCGGCTGGGCCTGTCGCGGACCGCCGCGGTCGTCATCCTCACGCTTTGCGGCCTGCTGCTCGTGGTGGCGCTGTTTCTGCTGCTGGTGCCGGTGCTGGTGCGCCAGACCACGGCGCTGATCGAGACCGCGCCCGAGATGTTCCAGCGCCTCCAGCTGTTCCTGATGACCCGGTTCCCCGAGATCTTCACCGAGGGCAGCCCGGTCAACAGCGCGTTGTCCAACATGGGCCAGCAGATCAGCGAGCGGGGCGGGCAGCTGGTCAGCACCGTGCTGGGCTCGGTCATGGGCGTGGTCAGCATGGTCATGCTGATCGTGATCGTGCCGGTCGTCGCCTTCTACCTGCTGCTCGACTGGGACAACATGGTGGACCGGCTGGACGAGCTTCTGCCACGCCAGCATGCCGGCACCATCCGCCACCTGGGACACGAGATCGACGCGGCGCTGTCGGGCTTCGTGCGCGGGCAGGGCATGGTGATCCTGATCCTGGGCACCTTCTATTCGGTCTGCCTGGGCCTGATCGGCCTGCCCTTCGGCATCGCCATCGGGGTCATCGCCGCCTCGCTGTCCTTCATTCCCTATGTCGGCGTGCTGGTCGGCGGCGCCACCGCCATCGGCGTGGCGCTGTTTTCCTTCTGGGGCGAGCCGGTCTGGATCGGCGCGGTCATCGCGGTCTTCGTCCTGGGCCAGATCGTCGAGGGCAACTACCTGCAACCCAAGATCGTCGGCGGCCATGTCGGGCTGCACCCGGTCTGGTTGATGCTGGCCCTGACGGTCTTCGGCACGCTGTTCGGCTTCGTCGGCCTGCTCATCGCGGTGCCGGCGGCGGCGGCGCTGGGGGTGCTGGTCCGCTTCGGCGTCGCCCGCTACAAGGAAAGCGCGCTCTATACCGGGCGCGAAGTGCCCTCGCCACCGGCGCCGCCGACCATGGTCGAGCTGGTGCCGCGCGGCACGACCGAGCGGGCGCGCCAACTGGCGCAGATGTCGCGCGACGTGGCGGTGGCGCAGATCCATCGCGAGGAGCACCTGGCGCATCTGCTGGAGAAACACCAGCACCGCCAGCAGGCCGGCGAGATCCCCGATGCCGAGGGCCCGCCTTCGCCCTCCGAGCTTTGGACCGAGGCGCGCGACAGCCTGCGCGGCAAGGACGACTGAGCGGTGGCCAGACAATTGACCCTGGACCTGACGATGCCGCCGGCCTCGTCGCGCGACGATTTCCTGATCACCGCGGCCAATCGCGACGCGCTGGCCATGCTGGACGCGCCGGGCCGCTGGCCGCAGGGGCGGCTGCTGCTGATCGGCGGGCCGGGATCGGGCAAGTCGCATCTGGTCGGCTTCTGGGCGGCCGAGCATGGCGCGCATGTCAGCCATGGCTGGACCCTGGCTCCCGACAGCGTGGACGAACTGGTCCGCCCCGGCGCTGCGCTGGTCGTCGAGGACGCGCATGAGATCGGCGGCAATGCCACGGCCGAGCAGGGCCTGTTCCACCTGTGGAACCTGGCCGGGGCACGGCAGGCGCTGCTGCTGATCACCGCGCAGGCACCGCCGCGCGACTGGGGCGTGGCGCTGCCCGACCTGCGCTCGCGGCTCGAGACGGCGGCGCAGGCGATCCTGGGCCCGCCCGACGACGCGCTGCTGCCGGCGGTGCTGGTCAAGCTGTTCGCCGACCGCCAGATCCAGGTCGCGCCCGAGGTGGTGGACTGGCTGGCGCTGCGCATGGAGCGCGACCTTGACCTGGCCCGCCGCCTGGTCGCGGCCATCGACCGCGAATCGCTGGCCGACCGCCGCGCCATCACCCGGCGGCTGGCGGCCGAGCTTCTGGACAAGCTCACCCCTGCCGACGCATGATCGCCCCGCGTTTTCCCCAAGTTCCGTGACATGACCCAGGCCGATTTCCTGAAATCTCCCTTTCCCGCCCCGCGCGACCTGCCCGACGGCCCGCCCGAAGGGCCCGCGCGTTTCTTCAACCGCGAGATCAGCTGGCTCGCCTTCAACTGGCGCGTGCTGGACGAGGCGCGCAATCCGCGCGTGCCGCTGCTCGAACGGCTGCGCTTCCTGTCGATCTCGGCCACCAATCTCGACGAGTTCTACACCGTGCGCGTGGCCGGGCTGCGCGAGTTGGTGCGCGAGGGCAACACCACCCTGTCCGACGACGGGCTGACCGCGGCCGAGCAGCTGGCCCTGGTCAATGCCGATGCGCGCCGGCTGATGGGCGCGCAGCAGGCGGTCTGGAACGGTCTGCGCCGCGAGATGGAACAGGCCGACATCGCCATCCTGTCGCGCGGCCGCGTGACCCGCGCCGAGGAGGAGTTCCTGCGCCGGCATTTCATGGACCAGGTCTTTCCGGTGGTCTCGCCCCTGGCCATCGACCCGGCGCATCCCTTTCCCTTCATCCCGAACACCGGCTTTTCGCTGGCGCTGGAACTGGCACGGGAAAGCGACGGGCGGCAGATGCAGGCGCTGGTGCCCATTCCCCAGCAGATCGCCCGCTTCATCCCGCTGCCGGGCGGCAAGCGCTTCCTGCGGCTGGAAGACCTGCTGCTGATGCATCTGCCCAGCCTGTTTCCCGGCTATCGCGACATCGGCCATTGCGCCTTCCGCGTGCTGCGCGACAGCGACCTGGAGGTCGAGGAGGAGGCCGAGGACCTGGTGCGCGAATTCGAGACGGCGCTGAAGCGCCGCCGCCGCGGCTCGGTCATCCGGCTGAAGATCACCGCGGGCGCGCCCGACCGGCTGCGCCGGGTCATCATGCAGGAACTGGACGTCGATCCCGAGGAGGTGGTTGAGGTCGAGGGCCTTCTGGGCATGGCCGACCTGCGCGAACTGGTTCTGGACAGCCGCCGCGACCTGCAATGGCCCAGCTTCACCCCGCGCGTGCCGGAACGGGTGCAGGACCACCATGGCGACATGTTCGCGGCGATCCGGCAAAAGGACATGCTGCTGCACCACCCCTACGAGACCTTCGACATGGTTGTGCGCTTCCTGGCGCAGGCGGCGCGCGACCCGAACGTGCTGGCGATCAAGCAGACGCTTTACCGCACCTCGCGCGACAGCCCCATCGTCGACGCGCTCTGCGAGGCGGCCGAATCGGGCAAGTCGGTGACGGCGCTGGTCGAGCTGAAGGCACGTTTCGACGAGGCCGCCAACATCCGCCAGTCGCGGCGGCTGGAACGCTCGGGCGCGCATGTGGTCTATGGCTTCATGCAATACAAGACCCATGCCAAGATCAGCGCCGTGGTGCGGCGCGAAGGCGACCAGCTGGTGACCTATACCCATTTCGGCACCGGCAACTATCACCCGATCACCGCGCGGATCTATACCGACCTGTCGCTGTTCACCTGCGACCCGGCGCTGGGGCGGGACGCCTCCAAGGTGTTCAATTTCCTGTCCGGCTATGTCCAGCCCGAGGGGCTGGAAAACATCGCCATCTCGCCCATCGACCTCAAGGAGCGGCTGCTGGAGCTGATCGCGCGCGAGGCCGATTTCGCCCGCCGCGGCCGCCCGGCCGAGATCTGGGCCAAGATGAACAGCCTGATCGACAAGGACGTGATCGAGGCGCTTTACGCCGCAAGCCAGGCCGGGGTTCGGATCAACCTGGTGATCCGCGGCATCTGCGGGCTGCGTCCCGGCATCGCGGGCCTTTCGGACAACATCCGGGTGAAATCCATCGTCGGCCGCTTCCTGGAACATTCCCGCATCGTCTGCTTCGGCAACGGCTTCGGCCTGCCGTCCAAGCGCGCGCGGGTCTTCATCAGCTCGGCCGACTGGATGGGGCGCAACCTCAACCGCCGGGTCGAGGCGCTGGTGGAATGCTTCAACGAGACGGTGAAGGCCCAGATCACCAGCCAGGTCATGGCCGCCAACATGGCCGACGAGGCGCAAAGCTGGCTTCTGCAGCCCGACGGGCGCTATCTGCGCTATCTGCCGGCGGGGCGCGACGACCTGTTTTCCTGTCACAAGTTCTTCATGGAAAACCCTTCATTGTCGGGACGCGGCAGTGCGGGTGCCCGTGACGTTCCGGCTTTGATGCACTCGACGGATTGACGCGAAGGGGCCAATTGCCCCATCCAAGGCGCGCGCCCGGCGTGGTAACGGAATCGAGAGGAACCCGATGAACGGCATCCTGACCGCAAGCGGAGAAACCATCGAACCCTTCGGACGCTCGCTGTTCGAACGCGCCTCGGAACGGGCGCTGAGCCGGGTGGGCGTGGTCGATGTCGGCTCGAACTCGATCCGCATGGTGGTCTTCGACGGGGCGGCGCGCTCGCCGGCCTATTTCTACAACGAAAAGGTCATGGCCGGGCTGGGCTCGGGCCTGGCCACCACCGGGCGGCTGAACCCCGAAGGCGTGCGGCGCGGCATGGCAGCCCTGCGCCGCTTTGCGGTCCTGGCCGACAGCATGGGGATCAAGCCGCTGACCTGCGTCGCCACCGCCGCCGTGCGCGAGGCCGAGGACGGCCCCGCCTTCCACAAGGCGGTCGAGAAGGAGACCGGGCTGAAGCTCTGGGTCATCGACGGCGAGGAAGAGGCGCGGCTTTCCGCCCAGGGCGTTCTGCTGGGCTGGCCGGATGCCAAGGGGCTGGTCTGCGACATCGGCGGCAACTCGATGGAACTGGCCGAGGTCGAGAACGGCAAGGTCGGCCGCCGCATCTCGACGCCCCTGGGTCCGTTCCGGCTGCAACAGGTCAAGGGCGGCGCCTCGGGGCTGCGCGACCATATCCGCGAGACCATCGAGACGGCGGCCGAGCGGCTGGGCCGCGGGCATGAGCAGATCTACCTGGTCGGCGGTTCCTGGCGGGCCATCGCGCGGCTGGACATGGAGCGGGCGAAATACCCGATGACCGTGCTGCACGAATATCGCATGTCGCCCCAGGCCGTCGCCGACACGGTGAAATGGATCGGCGACCGGAGCGTGGCGGACATGCGGGCGATGACCGGCATCTCGCAAAGCCGGATGGAGCTGGTGCCGCTGGCCAGCCAGGTGCTGCGCCAGCTGGTGCAGAGCTTCAAGCCGAAATCGCTGGCCGTGTCCTCATACGGCATCCGCGAAGGGCTGCTTTACGAACAGATGCCGGCCGGGTTGCGCTCGCGCGATCCGCTGATCGAGGCGGCGCGCTTTGCCGAGCGGCAGATGGCGCGGATGCCGGGCTTCGGCAAGAAGCTCTACCAGTTCCTCGAGCCGCTGTTCGGCAACCTGCCGGCCGAGCGCGACCGGCTGGTCCGGGCGGCCTGCCTTCTGCACGACACCACATGGCGCACCCATCCCGATTATCGCGCCGACGCCTGTTTCGACAATGTGACGCGGGCCAACATGGCGGCGCTGTCGCATCCCGAGCGGGTCTTCCTGGGCCTGTCGCTGCTGCATCGCTACAAGAACAGCCGCGCCAATTCGCCCATGGCGCCGCTATTCGCGCTGCTGTCGGACAAGGAGATCCGCGAGGCCGAGGTGCTGGGCAAGGCGATGCGCTTCGGCGCCATGTTCTCGGTCAAGGATCCGGCCGAGGCGGGGACGCTGAAATTGCAGCGCAAGAAGAAGCTCCTGGAGCTGAAGCTGACCCGGACCGGGCGCGCGCTGATGGGCGAGGTGGCCGAGGCGCGGTTCCGCGCGCTGGCCGAGGCGCTGGAGGTCACGCCGGCCGTTACCGGAGGCTGAGGGGCGGGGATTCTCCCATAGCGGGAATCTTGTCTGAATAGACAACTTTACCGTGCAAAGCGGCCGTGGCATTTCCCCGCGCATGGGGGCGGCGATCCTTGTGCGTCTTTGCCGAGTGGTCCGGTTGCGGATCGCCGCCCCCGCGCCCCGCCGGTGCCCCCCGGCAGTCGGGGGTGCATTCAGCCGCCCCAGCTCCGCTCCAGCAGGTCCAGCCAGTTCCGCCAGGCGATCTTCTCGACCAGGTCGCGGCCATAGCCATGCGCCAGCATCGCCTGCACCAGGTTCGGCAGGGCCGCGGCATCGGCCAGATCCTCGGGCATGTCGGCGCCGTCGAAATCGGAACCCAGCGCCACCCCGTCCTCGCCCAGGAACGCAAGCAGGTGATCCAGGTGGCGCAGCATGACCTCGAACCCGTGCATCGGGTCGCGCCGGCCTTCGGGATGCAGGAAGCCCACGGCGAAGTTCAGCCCGACGAGGCCCCGCGATTCGGCGATGACCCGCAATTGCCGGTCGGTCAGGTTGCGCGAACTGGGCGCGACGGCATGGGCGCAGCTGTGGCTGGCGACCAGCGGCGCATCCGAGAGCCGCGCCACGTCGTCGAAACCCTTTTCGTTCAGATGCGACAGGTCCAGCATGATGCGCAGCCGGTTGCATGCGCGCACCAGATCCTTGCCCGCATCCGTCAGCCCCGGCCCGGTATCGGGCGATGAGGGAAAGGCGAAGGGCACGCCATGGCCGTAGCGCGTCGGCCGCGACCAGACCGGCCCCAGCGAGCGCAGCCCCATCGCATGCCAGACATGCAGCGCATCCAGGTCCGGGATCGGCTCGGCACCCTCGATATGCAGGATGGCGGCGATGCGGCCCCGGGCCATGGCCGCGCGGATCTCGGCCGCGGTCCGGCAGATCGCCAGCGTGCCGGTGCGCTCCATCGCCATCAGCTGCCCGGCCTGGGCCAGCGCATGGGGCAGGGCCTGGGCAGGCAGGACTTCGGGCGGCAGGGGCAGGGCGAAGGGCGGGTTCTTCTTGAGCATCGCCGCCAGCGCATCGTCCGGGCCGGGCGGCGAGGGCGTCCAGATCGCGAAGAAACCGCCGGCAAACCCGCCCGCCTTCATCCGCGGCAGGTCCAGATGGCCGCTGCCGTCGCCCTCCAGCCAGAGCCGGTCGCGGCCCGGTCCCGCAGCCACCATGCGCTGCAAGAAATCGTTGTGACCGTCGAAGACCGGAATCATGCTCATGTCCTTTCGCATTGCGCGCCGCCACCATGGCGCGGACGGAAAACCGCTGCAACCTTGCCCGCTTCGCCGTAAGCTGGGCCCAGAGCCAGCCAAGCAGGGAGCCAAGCACCATGACCCACATCGACAAGGAATTCTCCGGCCAGACCGTGATCTGCACCTTCGAGGTGACGCCCGGCACCGCGCATGACGTGCTGGACGCGCTGAACGACGCCTATGACCAGGTGATCCGGCACCAGCCCGGCTATGTCTCGGGCGCGATCCACCTGAACGATGCCCAGACCCGGATCTGCACCTATTCGCAATGGCGCGACCGGCGCGACTACCAGGCCATGCTGCGCCACCCCGAGATGCGCCAGCGCAACCGCGCCATCCATGGCATGTGCCGCCATTTCGAGCCGGTGATGTACGAGGTGGTCGATACCTGGAAGACCTGATGCGGAAAGCCGATGCTGCGGCTGCGAAAAGCCGTGCATTGCGCAAGCTTAGCCCCTAGTCTGGCAGGAAACAGGCGAGCGATTGCCGGAACGGAGGGGCTCATGGCAGGACGCATCATCACGATTGCCCAGCAGAAGGGCGGCTCGGGCAAGACCACCATCGCGGTCAATCTGGCGGTGGCCCTGCGCGGGCGCGGCCATTCGGTCGCGCTGCTGGACACCGACCCGCAGGGCAGCATGGGGCGCTGGTTCCTGGAACGGCTGGAGCGGCGGGGCGAGGACGAGGCGCTGGAATTCACCACCTCCTCGGCCTGGGGCGCCAGCTACGAATCCGACAAGCTGAAGAAACGCTTCGATTTCGTCATCATCGACACGCCGCCCAAGATCGACAGCGACCTGCGCCCGGCGTTGCGGGTGGCCGACCTGGTGCTGGTCCCGGTGGCGACCAGCCATGTCGACCTCTGGGCGACCGAGGGCGTGCTGGACCTGGCCCGGCGCGAGAAATGCGACACGCTGATCGTGCTGAACCGCACCCGCTCACATGCGCGCCTGACCGGAGAGGTGGCCGAGGGCGCCGCCGCGCTGGGGGCCGAGGTGGCGGCGGCGCAGCTTGCCAACCGCGTCGCCTATGCCGAGGCGTTGGGGCAGGGGCTGGGCGCGGGCGAGACCGCGCGCCACGCCACCGCCCGCGCCGAGGTCGATGCCCTGGCCGAGGAGGTGCTGGCCACCCTGCGCTGAACCGCGATTCGCGGAAATCCGCCGATCCGCCGGGGTCGGGGAAACCAACCGCCATTCCAGGGGTTAGGTCGGCAGCAAGTCCAGACTCATGAGGTCAAGATGAAACTCCCGCTTTCCCTTGCCGTTCTGGCAACTCCCCTTGCGCTGGCCGCCTGCACGCCCGAGGCGCCGCCGCCCCCGGAACCCGAAACCGTCTCGGTCGATCCCTGCGGAGCGGCGCGTTACAGCCACCTGATCGGCCAGACCTCGCCCACCATCTCGGTGCCCGAAGGGCAGATGTATCGCATTGCCCGCGAAGACCGGCCGATGACCATGGAGATGATCCAGGACCGGCTGACCTTCATCGTGGACAGCCGGGGCAAGCTGCTTTCGGTCAGTTGCAGCTGATCCGGACGCCGGGGGCGGGGCACCCCTGCCAAGCCCCGTTGCCGCGCGTCAGCTGCGCCGCCGCGACCGCTTGTTGCCGCCGCGCTGCCCGGCCCGCCCGGCGGTCGAGCGTCCCGAGGACTTGACCGCCGCCTCGGCCGCCTCCTCGATGGCGGATTGCCGGGCCAGCGGGTCGTCGGCCACGGCCAGTTCCACCGCCTCCAGCCGCTTGACCTCGTCGCGCAGCCGCGCGGCTTCCTCGAATTCCAGGTTCTCGGCCGCCTTGCGCATCTGCGCCCGCAGCGCGTCCAGATGCGCCGCCAGATTGGCGCCGACCAGCGGCTTCTCGATCCGCGTCGTGATGCGCGCCTGATCGGTATCGCCCTGCCACAGCCCGGCCAGCACGTCCTCGACATTCTTGCGCACGGTCTGCGGCGTGATGCCGTGTGCCTCGTTATAGGCGATCTGCTTCTGGCGCCGGCGCTCGGTCTCGGCCATGGCGCGCTCCATGCTGCCGGTGATGCGGTCGGCATACATGATGACCCGGCCGTCGGCATTGCGCGCCGCCCGGCCGATGGTCTGGATCAGCGAGGTTTCCGAGCGCAGGAAGCCCTCCTTGTCGGCATCCAGGATCGCCACCAGCCCGCATTCCGGGATGTCCAGCCCCTCGCGCAAGAGGTTGATGCCGACCAGCACGTCAAAGGCCCCCAGCCGCAGGTCGCGCAGGATCTCGATGCGCTCGATGGTGTCGATATCGCTGTGCATGTAGCGCACGCGGATGCCCTGTTCGTGCAGATATTCGGTCAGATCCTCGGCCATGCGCTTGGTCAGGGTCGTGACCAGGGTGCGATAGCCCTGCGCCGCGACCTTGCGCACCTCGTCCAGAAGGTCGTCCACCTGCATCTCGACCGGGCGGATCTCGACCTGCGGGTCCAGCAGGCCGGTGGGGCGGATCACCTGCTCGGTAAAGACGCCGCCGGTCTGGTCCAGTTCCCATTGCGCGGGGGTGGCGCTGACAAAGACCGATTGCGGGCGCATGGCGTCCCATTCCTCGAATTTCAGCGGCCGGTTGTCCATGCAGCTGGGCAGGCGGAAGCCATGCTCAGCCAGGGTGAACTTGCGCCGGAAGTCGCCACGATACATGCCGCCGATCTGCGGCACCGAGACATGGGATTCGTCGGCAAAGACGATGGCATTATCCGGGATGAACTCGAACAGCGTCGGCGGCGGCTCGCCCGGCGCGCGGCCGGTCAGATAGCGGGAATAGTTCTCGATCCCGTTGCAAACACCAGTCGCTTCAAGCATTTCCAGGTCGAAGTTCGTGCGTTGCTCAAGCCGCTGCGCCTCCAGCAGCTTGCCCTCATCGGTCAATTGCTTCAACCGCACCTGAAGTTCGGCGCGTATCCCTTTGATGGCCTGTTGCAAGGTCGGGCGAGGGGTGACGTAATGGCTGTTGGCATAGATGCGGATCTGCTTGAAACTGTCGGTCCTGGCGCCGGTCAGCGGATCGAATTCGGTAATCGATTCAAGCTCGTTGCCGAAGAAGTCGAAGCGCCAGGCCCGGTCTTCCAGGTGCGCCGGCCAGACCTCGATCACGTCGCCGCGCACCCGGAAGCCGCCGCGCTGGAAGGCAGCGTCGAGCCGGCGATACTGCTGCGCCACCAGCTCGGCTAGGAACGCGCGCTGGTCGTAGCTTTCGCCGACCACCATGTCCTGGGTCATCGCCGAATAGGTCTCGACCGAGCCGATGCCGTAGATGCAGCTGACCGAGGCGACGATGATGACGTCGTCGCGCTCCAGCAGGGCGCGGGTGGCCGAATGGCGCATCCGGTCGATGGCCTCGTTGATCTGCGATTCCTTCTCGATATAGGTATCGCTGCGCGGGACATAGGCTTCGGGCTGGTAGTAGTCGTAATAGCTGACGAAATATTCCACGGCGTTTTCGGGGAAGAAGCCCTTGAACTCGCCGTATAATTGCGCAGCCAGCGTCTTGTTCGGGGCCAGGATGATGGCGGGTCGCTGGGTCGCCTCGATCACCTTGGCCATGGTGAAGGTCTTGCCGGTGCCGGTGGCGCCCAGCAGCACCTGGTCGCGCTCGCCCTCCTGGATGCCTTTTGCCAGTTCGGCGATGGCGGTGGGCTGGTCGCCGGCGGGCTGGAACTCGGAATGCATGACGAAGCGCCGGCCGCCTTCCAGCTTGGGCCGGCTCACCTCGGGAAAGCGCGCGACGGGGGCGTTGGTGTTGTTGTGGCCCATGGTTTCACCTTTGTTCCTGCCTGGGTCAATCTGGCGCATTCGCGCCCCAATGCAAGCCCGGCCGGGGAATATGCGCCATGCGGGGGCGGCAATCCGGCCGCGATGGCAGGAAATCGCGCCAGGGGCATCTTGATCGCCCGGCCGGCTTCGGGGATAAGGCGGGAAGCAAGAACAGAGGGTTCCCGCCATGCGCGTCCGCATCTACAAGCCCGCCCGCAACGCCATGCAATCCGGCACCGCCCGCACCAAGAACTGGGTGCTGGACTTTCCGCCCGCCGATCCGCGCGAGATCGACCCGCTGATGGGCTGGACCAGCAGCGACGACACCCAGAGCCAGGTCCGCCTGCGCTTCGAGACCCGCAAGCAGGCCGAGGATTACGCGCGCGAACATGGGCTGGATTACGAGGTGATCGAGCCCCATACCCGCGCCCCGAACATCCGCCCCCGCGGCTATGGCGAGAATTTCGCCCCCGACCGCCGCGCGCCCTGGACGCATTGAGCCAGGGCGGATCGGCGAGCCAGGGCGGATCGGCCGCCGCGGCTGCCGGACGGTCAGGAGCCGGGCGGTCAGGAGCGGCGGGACGCACTCAGCACCGGCCTGGGCACCGGTCCCAGCAGCGCGCGCCGGAAGTCCCACAGGAAAAGCGTCCATCCCGCCATCCAGCCCGCCGCTGAAAGATGCAGCAGCATCGCCCATGCGTCCGCACCGGCACAGCACATCAGCAGGCGCATCAGCACGGCCAGATTGACAAGGCCGAAGGCAAGGGCCAGCGGGCGCGATACCGCAAGCCGGCCTGCTTTGCGCGCCATGGCCGCCCGTCCCATGATCGCAAGCATCATCGTGCCCATGGCGCCCATGGTGATGGCGTGAAGCGCCGTGGTCATGTCGAGCCCGGCCGAGGGTCGCTGCGACAGGCCCGCCAGGACCAGGCCCAGCGGCAGCCATAGCCAGGCCAGATGCAAAAGCAGCAGCGCCGGGTAGCGGCCGGCACGCCAGCTGCGCCACAGGACCATGCGGGCCAGTTGCAGGATGCCAGAACCGATCAGGAGCGGCCCGGCAAGCCCCGGGCGATCCAGCAGCAGCGCCGCCATGGCCAGAAGCAACCCCAGCAAGCCGGCGCCGGCAAGCCAGCGCGGCTCGGTCGGGGGCGGCCGGCCGGAGGACGCGGCCCAGTGCCGGGTGAATGCCGCAAGGGCGCGGCCGCCCACCAGGCAGAGGAGCAGCGCGAACAACAGGGGCGCCATGTCCTGCGCAAGGCCTGCGGCAACGGGCCCCGGCCCGGCGATGGCCAGCGCCTCGACGCCGCCGAGGACCAGGGGCGCCAGCGCGAGCGGCAGCTTCCGCCAGACCCCGGCCCTTGCGGCCCGCCATGACAGCAGGCTGCCCAGAACGAGGAAATAGGCCGTCGCCGTCACAAGGCCGAAGGGTCCAGGCGGGCCAAGGGCGAAGGCCAGCCGCCCGGCAAGCCACAGCGCCACCATGACCGCGGTCGTGGCCGGCGCGACCCTGGGGCGGCCGGTCCATGCGGGCAATGCGGTCAGCAGATAGCCCCCGACGGCCGCACCGCCCATGCCGAACAGCAGTTCATGGCGATGCCAGGAGGGTGCATCGACGCCGATCCCGGGCGGAATCAGCCAGACCGATGGCACGAGAGCCGCCCAAAGGCCGGCCAGAAGAAACAGCGGGCGATGCGGCGCCAGCCACAGCCCATGGGTCAGAGAGCGAAGCATCGGTTTCCGGCAGTTGCCGCGAATGCCGCATAGCGCAGAAGAGCGCGGAGGTTGTCAACAGGCCGGCAGGGCGGCTTCCGCCCGCCAGCGGTCCCAGGCGCGCGCGATCCTTGGGTTTCAGCCGATCGAGGCCGCTGGCCGCCCGCCTGGCGTCGGGGATGCGCCTGGCACGCCGGCAGAGCTTGCGTCGCTTCGCCTCGGCTATTCTGGGCATGGCATCTGCATCCGGCTCGGGGCAATCCGCAGCGGTTCGTCACCCAGCCGCGGCTCCAGGCCGCGCAGCTTGCGCAGATGCAGCAGGAACCGGTCTTGGAAAAACGCGGCGATCTCGTCGGGATCGAAGCCGCAGGTAAGCAGGAACGGGACGCGGGACATGCGGGGTTTCGGCCTGGCAAAGCCCGGCCGTGGATGGAGGTTCGATCCGGATCGGCTTGGGGCAGGGGGCTGGCCTGCCTGGCTGGAACAGTGCCGCGGTTGTTAGCGGGACGGGGTCCGATGCACACCATTGCGCGCTGTGCGATGCACAGGTCCAGGAGATGACGTGATCTTTCGCCTGATACCGGGCAGCGCCATGCCTAGGATGAAAAGCTGTGCTTGCAGGGTGATTATGACGGGCATGGATGGCATTCCTCGCAGCATGATGGGACCGGGCAGGAAAGCTGGCGCTTCCCGGGGGCATGGGATGGAAATTTCGGCTGACCTGTCTCCCGGCGAGATGCTCAGGTCGCCATGGTCGGGCTGGACCTGCGGACGAAGCAGCGTTGCCTGGGCTGCGTCAACAGGGAGAATCCGCCCGCGGCTGCCCAGAGGCCGCGCATCCGCGCGCTGATCGCCGGCACCGCAGCCCCTAGGGCAACACACTGTATTCTAAATAAATCTCCCTGGAGACAGCCCGCGAATAGCCATCGTTTGGCCGAAAATAGCCGCCGAAATGGCTCTCATCCGACCAATGTTCCGGTGATCGCGACTGGAAGCCGCCCGCGTTGGGTCGTTTAAATCGATAATCCGAATTATGTAAACAAAATTCCGCCTGAAGCAGGCGCGCCGGGCTGCGACTTATTAGCCATGGCGGGTGCAGGCACTTTCTTTCCATCTTGCCGCATCATAGTCTGCTGGGTGAACCCCGCAATTTCGGCCGCCGCGAGTCAGGCGGCCTCGACCAGCAAGGAGAGCCCATGGCCGTTCGTCCTCCGGTTTGCGATTTCGGTGCCAAGGCGCCGGACTTCACGCTGCCTGATCCCGATGGCCGCATGGTCTCGTTTCGCGACATCGCCGGGACGCGCGGCACGCTGGTCATGTTCATCTGCAACCATTGCCCCTATGTGCAGGCCGTCATCGACCGCGTTCGGCGCGACGCCGCCGAATTGCAGCAACTGGGCATCGGCGTCGTGGCGATCTCGGCCAACGACGTCGGCGAATATCCGCAGGATGGCCCCGAGCAGATGAAGATCGAGGCCGAGAAGCACGGCTTCACCTTTCCTTATCTCTATGACGAAAGCCAGGACGTCGCGCGCGCCTATGGCGCCGAATGCACGCCGGATTTCTTCGGCTACAATGCCGCGGGCGAGTTGCAGTATCGTGGCCGACTGGACGCCTCGGGCCGCAATCCCGCCCCGCCGGATGCCCGGCGCGAGCTGTACGAGGCCATGGTGCAGATCGCCGAAACCGGGCAGGGCCCGCGCGACCAGGTGGCCTCGATGGGTTGCTCGATCAAATGGAAGGCGTGAATGAACATCTGCTTTGCCCCCTGCCCCGTGGTTTTCGATCTTGACGGCACATTGATCGACAGCGTGCCCGACATCCATGCCTGCGTGAACGCGGTATTGCGCCTGCATGGCGTGGCGCCCCTGACGCTGGATCAGGTTCGCGGCTTCGTCGGCGGCGGCGTCGACCTGCTGTGGCGGCGCGTCATCGGCACCACCGCGCTGCCGGTCGAGGCGCATCGCGACCTGGTTGCCTCGTTCATGACCCGCTATCACGACGCCACCGGCCTGACCCGGCTTTATCCCAATGTCGCCGAGGCGCTGGGGATCCTGGCCGATCGCGGCTATCCGCTGGGGCTTTGCACCAACAAGCCCCTGGGCCCGACGCGGGCGATCCTCGACCATTTCGGCATCGCGCAACTGTTCGGGGCCGTGGTGGGCGGCGATTCCCTGCCCCAGCGCAAGCCCGATCCGGCCCCCCTGCGCGCGGCTTTCGCCGGCCTGGGCGCCGATCCCCTGAATCCGCGCGGGGTCTATGTCGGCGACAGCGAATTCGACGAGGAATGCGCCAGCAACACCGGCGTCCCCTTCCTGCTGTTCACCCGCGGCTATCGCAAGACTCCGGTCGAGCAGATGACGCATCGCGGCACGTTCGACGATTTCGCTCGCCTGCCGCTGCTGGTCGAGGAAACCTCGGCGGTCGGCTAGGTTCATCCGGCATCGCGGCGCTTGACAGGACGGCAAAACGGAAGGAACCGTCGCCGCATGCCGCCATTCCGGCCCGACCGAAGCCCAAGGAGCTCCGCATGGACCTGCGACAACTGACCCCCGACCTTGCCGTGGCCGCCCAGATCCGCCCCGAGGATCTGCCAGCCTTGGCCGAGGCCGGCTTTCGCGTGCTGATCAACAACCGCCCCGACGAGGAGGTCGGCCCGGACGAGGGTGACGAGGCGATGCGCGCGGCGGCCGAGGCGGCGGGGATGGCATATCACTTCAACCCCTTCACCCCCGGCCAGATCACGCCGCAGATGATCTCGGCCCAGGCCGAGGCGCTGGCCGCGCCCGGACCCAAGCTGGCCTATTGCCGGTCCGGCAACCGCTCGACCGTGCTCTGGGCGCTGGCCCGCGCCGGACAGGAACCGGTAGCGGATCTGCTTCAGACCGCGGCACGGGCGGGCTACGATCTTTCGGGTGTCCGACCGCTGATCGAATCACTGGCCCGACAGGATGTCTGATCGCCGTCGGCCGGGAACCTTGGCCGACGCGGCGGGTTTCCCATGCGACAGCCAGCGATCGGGCGGATCCCTTGCCCGGCCGGCCCAAGGGAGGAATCCGTCATGAACTCGATCATCTATCTTGTCGGCCTTGTCGTCGTAGTGCTGTTCATCCTGGGGCTTCTGGGCCTGCGCTGACATCCTGCCTGCGATTGGCGCTGGCCTTTCGCGCCCCTCTGCGTTACCGGGGGCGCAAATTCTGAAAAAGGCCCCCTATGGACATCCGCAATATCGCGATCATCGCCCATGTCGACCATGGCAAGACGACCCTGGTCGATCAGCTCTTGAAGCAATCGGGCAGTTTCCGCGAAAATCAGGCCGTGGCCGAGCGCGTGATGGACAGCAACGACATCGAGCGCGAGCGCGGCATCACCATCCTGGCCAAGGCGACCTCGGTCGAGTGGAAGGGAACCCGCATCAATATCGTCGACACCCCCGGCCACGCCGATTTCGGCGGCGAGGTGGAGCGCATCCTGTCGATGGTGGACGGCGTCTGCCTGCTGGTCGATGCCGCCGAAGGTCCGATGCCGCAGACCAAGTTCGTGACCTCCAAGGCGCTGGCCCTGGGGCTGCGGCCCATCGTGGTGCTGAACAAGGTGGATAAGCCCGCCGCCGATCCCGACAAGGCGCTGGATGAGGTGTTCGACCTGTTCGCCAACCTGGGCGCCAGCGACGAACAGCTTGATTTCCCGCATCTTTATGCCTCCGGCATCGGCGGCTGGGCCGACGAGACCCTGGAAGGGCCCAGGAAGGACATGACGGCGCTGTTCGACCTGGTGCTGCGCCATGTCGAGGCGCCGAAACAGATCGCGCGCCAGGACGAGCCCTTCCAGATGTTGGCGACCACGCTGGGCGCCGACCCGTTCATCGGCCGCATCCTGACCGGCCGGGTCGAGGCGGGCCGCGCCAAGGCCGGCGACACCATCAAGGCGCTGTCGCGCGACGGCGAGCGCATCGAGCAGTTCCGTGTCTCCAAGGTGCTGGCCTTCCGCGGCCTGAACCAGCAGCCGATCGACGAGGCGGTGGCGGGCGACATCGTCACCCTGGCCGGCATGTCCAAGGCTACCGTGGCCGATACGCTCTGCGCGCTCGAGGTGGACACGCCCCTGCCCGCCCAGCCCATCGATCCGCCGACGATCAGCGTCACCTTCGGCATCAACGACAGCCCGCTGGCGGGCCGCGACGGCAACAAGGTGCAGTCGCGGGTGATTCGCGAGCGGCTGATGAAAGAGGCCGAGACCAATGTCGCCATCAAGGTCGAGGACACGCCGGGCGGCGACGCCTTCATCGTCTCGGGCCGCGGCGAACTGCAGATGGGCGTGCTGATCGAGAACATGCGCCGCGAGGGATTCGAGCTGTCGATCTCGCGCCCGCGCGTCATCTTCCGCGAAGAGGACGGCCAGCGCCTCGAACCGATCGAGGAGGTCATCATCGACGTCGATGACGACTATACCGGCGTGGTGATCGAAAAGCTGACCGGCGACCGCAAGGGCGAGATGGTGGACATGCGCCCCGCCGGGACCGGCAAGACCCGCATCGTCGCCCATGTGCCCTCGCGCGGGCTGATCGGCTATCACGGCGAGTTCATGACCGACACCCGCGGCAACGGCGTGCTGAACCGCATCTTCCACGGCTGGGCGCCCTACAAGGGCGCGATCCAAGGCCGCCGCCAGGGCGTGCTGATTTCCATGGAGGACGGGGTTTCGGTGGCCTATGCGCTGTGGAACCTGGAAGAGCGCGGCAAGATGTTCATCGGCGCACAAGAGCAGGTCTATCAGGGCATGATCATCGGCGAGCATTCGCGCGACAACGACCTGGAAGTGAACCCGCTGAAGGGCAAGAAGCTGACCAACGTGCGTGCCTCGGGCACGGATGAGGCGGTGCGGCTGACCCCGCCGGTGCGCATGTCGCTGGAAGAGGCCATCGCCTATATCGACAATGACGAGCTGGTCGAGGTCACGCCCAAGAACATCCGCCTGCGCAAGCGTTACCTGGACCCGCACGAGCGCAAGCGCCAGTCCCGCGCCGAGGGTTGAGCTTCTTTCCGCCGCTTGGGATTACAGGCTTTCGCGGCGGAGAAACTCTGTTAGATTTGAAGCCAGTTGTCTCAGGAGCGGCTGATGGAAGGCCGGGGGAATATCTATCAAAGCTTGATCTTCGCCGCCCAGGAGCATCTGGAGGAAAGCGGCCGGCTGCCCTCCGACCTCGCCGAACTTGCCCCGCGCACCGCGGCGAGCGAGGAAGAGATCCGCAGCATGTTCAGTTCGATCGAGGAACTGCACGAGGGGCTGATCTATCACGCCGTCACCCTGCTCAACGATGCGCTGCGCGAGGGGGTGATCCAGGCCAATACCGCCGACCCGATCGAACAGATGCATTCGATCGCCCACAGCTATCTGGCTTGGGCCGAGGCGAATCCGACGCTGTTTCGGCTGCTGGTCGATAGGCTTTGCGGCCCGATCAAGCCCGGCAGCGCCTTGCATCGCTATACCAGCTCGATGCGCGACCTCTATCACCGCAAGCTGTCCGAGGCGCAGCGGCTCGGCATCCTGTCCCCGGACACCGACATCGACATCTCGACCATGATGCTGCATTGCCTGGTCAAGGGCGGCAACATGATGTTCCTGACGCGCAGCACCGATCCCTGGTTCGACGGCGATTCCCGCTCGACCCGCGAACTCGCCGAACGGATATTCGCCGAGTTCATGGGCAACCTGATCCGGGCCAATGCGCCCGCATCCGCGCCCGCCACCAGCGAAAAGGCCTGAGCGGGACGCGGCTGCGCTCAGATCTGGCGTTCGGGCAGGTTCACCACCAGCCCGTCGAGTTCCGGCGTCACCTTGATCTGGCAGGTCAGGCGCGAGCGCACCGGATCGGGCTGCCAGGCGAAGTCCAGCATGTCCTCTTCCATCGGATCCCTGGGCGGCAGCCGGTCCACCCATTCCGGCGCCACATAGACATGGCAGGTCGAACAGGCGCAGGCGCCGCCGCAATCCGCATCGATGCCGGGTACGCCGTTGTCGCGCGCGCCCTCCATCACGGTCATGCCGGGTTTGACGTCGATTTCGTGGACGGTGCCGTTGTGCTCGATGTAAGTGATCTTGGCCATGGGTGCCTTCCTTGCGCTTCATGCCGCAGATAGGTCATCGCGCCGCAAGAGAAAAGCCCCGCCCGCGCGGCGGTTTTCCGCATCCTGCTGCGCGGCCCTGGGCCTGGCGCGCTAGAAAAGCGATTTCTGGCCCCGGGGCTCGCGCGGCTTGCGGGCGGGTTTTGCCGGGGGCGCGTCGGGGCGCGCCGTCAGTCGGCCGTCCAGGAACTCGATCTCGAAACGCGGGGCCTGCGCCGCCTCGGCCGCCTCGGTCAGCAGGCCCGCAGGACCATGCACGACGGCGAATCCGCGGCGCAGGGTCTCGCGATAGCCCAGCGTCTGGCGCAAGCGGTCCAGCCGCTCCAGCGCCTCGCGGCGGGGCGGCAGCATGCGCGCGGCGGCGGCGGCAAGCCTTGCAGCCATGCGCTCCAGCATGTCGCGGTCGCGGGCAGTCTGGCGCGCGGCATCGGCCAGCATCCGCGCGCGAGCCCGCTCCAATCGGCTGCCGAGCTCGGCCAGGCGCTCGGTCCGGCGCCGGCCCAGCCGCTCAAGGCAAAGCGGCAGCCGCTGCCCCTGCCCTTGCAACGCATCGCGCCGGCTGCGCAGCATGGTGCGCAGGGCCGACAGCGACAGCGGCAGCGCGTTCAGCCGGTCGCGGCGGGCGCGCACGAAACCGCGCAGCGCCGGCTCCAGCCGCTCGGCGAACAGGTCGAAACGTTGCCGGGCCGGGTCGGTCAGCGCCTGCGGCCGGCCAAGCGCGCGGCCCAGGTCGGCCAGCCGCTGGCGCCGGCGCTGGTTGCCCCCCTGGGCGGCGCGCATCATCCGGGCCCGGATCTCGGCCAGCCGGGCGGCCAGTTCGGCGCGCACCGGCACCGCCATCTCGGCCGCGGCGGTGGGCGTCGGCGCCCGGCGGTCCGCGGCGAAATCGATCAGCGTGGTATCGGTCTCGTGCCCCACGGCCGAGATCAGCGGAATCGCGCTGGCGGCGGCGGCACGGACCACGGCTTCCTCGTTGAAGCCCCAGAGATCCTCGAGGCTGCCGCCGCCGCGGGCGACGATGATCAGCTCGGGGCGCGGGATCGCCCCGCCCTGGGGCAGCGCGTTGAAGCCCTGGATCGCCGCGGCGACCTGCGGCGCGCAGCCCTCGCCCTGCACCGCCACCGGCCAGATCAGCACCCGCGTCGGAAAGCGGTCGCGCAGCCGGTGCAGGATGTCGCGGATCACCGCGCCCGAGGGCGAGGTCACGACGCCGATCACCCGCGGCAGATAGGGCAGCGGGCGCTTGCGCGATTCGTCGAACAGCCCTTCGGCCGCCAGCGCCTTGCGGCGCTTCTCCAGCATCATCATCAGCGCGCCGGCGCCGGCGGGTTCGAGTTCCTCGACGATCAGCTGGTATTTCGACTGGCCGGGAAAGGTGGTCAGCCGGCCGGTGGCGATGACCTCGATCCCCTCCTCGGGGCGGGTCGAGAGGCGCGCGGCCTGCCCCTTCCAGGTCACGGCGGCGATCACAGCGCGGTCGTCCTTGAGGTCGAAGTAAAGGTGCCCGGACGAGGGGCGCGAGACGCGGCCGATCTCGCCGCGCACGCGGACGCGGCCGAATTCGCCCTCGAGCACGCGCTTCACCGCGCCCGAGATCTCGGAGACGGTGAATTCATGGGCGTTGCTGGCGGGCGTCTCTTCGAAAAGCTCCATGGCCCGGTTGTGGCGCGGGGCGCGGGCGGGATCAAGGGGTTTGGGGGATTGATCCGGCGCGGGGCAGTTCCTAGAAGTCGCCAGACATTCGCAAGGGGGCCTTTTCGCATGAACATCCTGATCCTCGGCAGCGGCGGGCGCGAACATGCGCTGGCCTGGGCGATCCGGCAGAATCCGAAATGCGACCGGCTGTTCGTCGCGCCGGGCAATGCCGGGATGGAGCCGCTGGCCCGGCTGGCGGAACTGGACATCCTGTCCGGCCCCGCCGTGATCGGCTTTTGCGAGGAGAACGCCATCGACCTGGTGGTGATCGGCCCCGAGGCGCCGCTGGCGGCCGGCGTCGCCGACGAATTGCGGGCGGCGGGGATCCTGGTCTTCGGCCCGTCCAGGGCGGCGGCGATGCTGGAGGCCTCGAAAAGCTTCACCAAGGCGGTCTGCGACGCCTGCGGCGCGCCGACCGCCGCCTGGGCGCGCTTCGACGCCGCCGAGCCGGCGCGGGCCTATATCCGCGCGCAGGGCGCGCCCATCGTCGTGAAGGCCGACGGGCTGGCCGCCGGCAAGGGCGTGACCGTCGCGATGACCGAGGCCGAGGCCGTCGCCGCCGTAGACGACGCCTTCGGCGGCGCCTTCGGCACGGCCGGGGCCGAGGTGGTGATCGAGGAGTTCATGGAGGGCGAGGAGGCGAGCTTCTTCGTCCTGTGCGACGGGACGGATTGTCTGCCGATCGGCACCGCCCAGGACCACAAGCGCGTGGGCGACGGCGATACCGGGCCGAATACCGGCGGCATGGGCGCCTATTCCCCGGCCCCGGTGCTGACCGAAGCCATCCAGGACCAGGTGATGGCCGAGATCGTGCGCCCCACCGTGGCCGAGATGGCGCGGCGCGGTACGCCGTTCCAGGGCGTGCTCTATGCCGGGCTGATGATCGAGGGCGGCCGGGCGCGGCTGGTGGAATACAATGTCCGCTTCGGCGACCCGGAATGCCAGGTGCTGATGATGCGGCTGGGCGCGCAGGCGCTGGACCTGATCCTGGCCTGCGCCGAGGGCCGGCTGGGCGAGATGGCGGTGAGCTGGGCCGACGACCACGCGCTCACCGTGGTGCTGGCCGCGAAGGGCTATCCCGGCGCCTATGAGAAGGGCAGCATGATCGGCGGGCTCGATGCGCTGCCCGAGGACAGTTTCCGCATGGTGTTTCACGCCGGAACCGCGCGGCGCGACGGGCAGATCGTCGCCACCGGCGGGCGCGTCCTGGCCGCGACCGGGCGCGGGGCGACGCTGGCCGAGGCGCATGCCCGCGCCTATGCGCTGGTCGACGGCATCGACTGGCCCGAGGGATTCTGCCGCCGCGACATCGGCTGGCGCGCGCTTTGAGACGCCGCGCCTGCGGCACGGGCGGATGGGTATTTGAAGAACGAAGAAGTCCCCGGGGCGGTGCGAGATGGCATCGCCCCGGCCGGTTCCAGGGCCGGGAAAAGTCCGGCGGGCGTATTTTTTGCCTTTTCAAGCCGGTGGCGCGGGTCTTATAGTCCGCGCCATGACTCGGATGCAGCAGATCATTGCCACGGCCCCGCACGCGCATGACGGCGCGCGCATTGCCGTGAACCACCGCGGTCTCCTTCTTCTTACGCTGCGCTGAGCGGGTCTCCGGGCCGCCGCTCAGTCAGGTTCGTGCCCGGACCCTATGCGAGCATGAAGAAGGATTCCCGAAATGACCGATCCGAACCGCGTCCTGATCTTTGACACCACCCTGCGCGACGGCGAGCAATCGCCCGGCGCCACCATGACCCATAGCGAGAAGCTGGAAATCGCCCAGATGCTGGACGAGATGGGCGTGGACATCATCGAGGCGGGCTTTCCCATCGCCTCGGAGGGCGATTTCGCCGCCGTGAGCGAGATCGCGAAACAGGCGCAGAACGCCGTGATCTGCGGCCTGGCCCGCGCCCAGTTCCCCGATATCGACCGGTGCTGGGAGGCGGTGAAGCATGCGAAGCGCCCGCGCATCCATACCTTCATCGGCACCTCGCCGCTGCACCGGGCCATCCCGAACCTGGACATGGACCAGATGGCCGAGCGGATCGAGCAGACCGTGAGCCATGCCCGCAACCTGTGCGACGACGTGCAATGGTCGCCGATGGACGCCACCCGGACCGAGCACGACTATCTGTGCCGGGTGGTCGAGATCGCCATCCGCTGCGGCGCCACCACCATCAACATCCCCGACACCGTGGGCTATACCGCGCCGCGCGAATCGGCCGCGCTGATCCGCATGCTGCTGGAGCGGGTGCCGGGTGCCGACGGGGTGGTCTTCGCCACGCATTGCCACAACGACCTGGGCATGGCGACCGCCAATGCCCTGGCCGCCGTCGAGGCCGGCGCGCGCCAGGTCGAATGCACCATCAACGGGCTGGGCGAGCGGGCCGGCAACACCGCGCTGGAAGAGGTGGTGATGGCGCTGAAGGTGCGCCACGACATCATGCCCTATACGACCGGCATCGACACGACGAAGATCATGGGCATCTCGCGCCGGGTCAGCCAGGTCTCGGGCTTTCCGGTGCAGTTCAACAAGGCCATCGTCGGCAAGAACGCCTTCCTGCACGAATCCGGCATCCACCAGGACGGCGTGCTGAAGAATGTCGAGACCTTCGAGATCATGCGCCCCGCCGATATCGGCCTGAACGAGGCCAATATCGCCATGGGCAAGCATTCGGGCCGCGCCGCGCTGCGCTCGAAGCTGCGCGACCTGGGCTACGAGCTGGGCGACAACCAGCTGAAGGACATCTTCGTGCGCTTCAAGGCCCTGGCCGACCGCAAGAAGGAGATCTACGACGACGACCTGGTGGCGCTGATGCAGGACAGCGCCGCCAATACCGAGCACGATTACCTGCAGGTGAAGCACCTGCGCGTGGTCTGCGGCACGGACGGGCAGTCGGCCGACCTGACCATGACGGTCGGCGGCGAGGAAAAGACCGTCCATGCCACCGGCGACGGCCCGGTCGATGCCTGTTTCAACGCCGTCAAGGCGATCTGGCCGCATAAGGCGCGGCTGCAGCTCTACCAGGTCCATGCCGTGACCGAGGGCACCGATGCCCAGGCCACCGTCAGCGTGCGCATGGAGGAGGAAGGCCGCATCGCCACCGGCCAGGCCTCGGATACCGACACCATCCTGGCCAGCGTCAAGGCCTATGTGGGGGCGCTGAACCGGTTGAAGGTGCGCCGCGACATGGTCGGCGAAGGCGCCGATGCCAAGCAGGTCAGCATGTATTCGCACTGACCGCCGCGGGAAGTGACGGGGGCGGTCAGGCCGCCCCCTTGCGTTCCACGAAGCCCAGGTCGACGCCTTGCAGAAAGGGAAAGTCCTCGGCCAGTTCGCGCTGGAACTCGGCCGGGTCGAGTTGCTGGAACCATTTCGGGAACCTGGCAACGATGGTGGCGACGGAATCGCCTTCGTCCCAGCGGGTCTGCACATAGCCCAGGCCGTCCACGTCGGTGAAGGCCGGGAAATACCTGGGCAGCTGGAAGTGGTTATAGGCATAGATGCAGCGCCCCGGCCCGCGCATGCGCACCGCCGCCCCCGCGCCCAGGAAGGGCTGGTGCGCGCGCCAGTAGCTGATCGGCTCGCCCTCGTAGCTGCCCATGACCAGACCCTGCGGGTAGCTGATGGCAAAGGCCGGCAGGTCGGCGAAGCGCCGGGCATGGCGGCGGATGCGGGCGACGTGATGGCGGCTGAAGGCGTCGTCGTCATCGACCCGGAACTGGATCACCGGCCGGCCCGCCGCCTCGGCCGCCTCGCGCAGGGGCTCGCGCAACGCGTTCACCGTCTCGCGCCTGTCCGAGACGATCAGCCGGATCTGCGGCACGCCGGCGCACAGATCGCGCAGCCGGTCCAGCCAGGGACGCGGCATCTCGGGCGAGGTCAGCAGCCAGAAGCGGAAATCCGCGTCGGTCTGGGCCTTGATCGAGGGCAGGCACAGCGCCTGGAAGGCGGCAAAGCGGCGCTCCAGCCGCTCGGGCGCGTAAAGCATGGCGCCGCGCTGCGCCAGAAGCTCGGGCGCACCGGCCCCCTGCCCCGCGGTCCCGGCCCAGTCGCAGCGGCCCAGGAAGGAAAAACGGCAGATCCCCACGATAACATCCTGCAAACCCTGCCCTTTCCTCGTCACCAAAACCGGCGGCAGCCTAGCAGCCCGTGCCGGCCGGTCAAGCGCGCGCGCCGCGCCTTGCGCGAAACAGGGGCGCGGCCCGGCGGGGCATCATTTTCCGGTTTCCCCGCGCCAAGGCTCGGCCTATATGTCCAGCACCTTCGACGAGGCGACTCGTCGGGGCAATCGGGCAATGGCCGCGCGCAAAAAGGGCGGCAGGAATGCCGTCTTGGCAGGGACGGCGGAAGGGGTAGTTCACATGGCCTTTGGCGGGTTGTTTTCCACCGATATCGCGATCGACCTGGGGACCGCGAACACGCTGATCTACGTCAAGGGCAAGGGCGTCATCCTGAACGAGCCCTCGGTCGTCGCCTATCACGTCAAGGACGGCAAGAAACAGGTGCTGGCGGTGGGCGAGGACGCCAAGCTGATGCTGGGCCGCACGCCGGGCAGCATCGAGGCGATCCGGCCGATGCGCGAGGGGGTCATCGCCGATTTCGACAGCGCCGAGGAAATGATCAAGCATTTCATCAAGAAGGTGTTCAAGCGCACCACCTTCTCGAAGCCCAAGGTCATCATCTGCGTGCCCCATGGCGCCACCCCGGTCGAGAAGCGCGCCATCCGCCAGTCGGTGCTTTCGGCCGGCGCGCGCCGCGCCGGGCTGATCGCCGAGCCGATCGCGGCCGCCATCGGCGCCGGCATGCCCATCACCGAGCCGACCGGCAGCATGGTCGTCGACATCGGCGGCGGCACCACCGAGGTTGCGGTGCTGTCGCTGGGCGACGTGGTCTATGCCCGCTCGGTCCGCATCGGCGGCGACCGGATGGATGACGCGCTGATCAACTACCTGCGCCGCAGCCACAACCTGCTGATCGGCGAATCGACGGCCGAGCGCATCAAGACCCAGATCGGCACCGCCCGCATGCCCGACGACGGGCGCGGCGCCGCGATCATGGTGCGCGGCCGCGACCTCTTGAACGGCATCCCGAAAGAGATGGAGATCACCCAGGCCATGGTCGCCGAGGCCCTGGCCGAGCCGGTGCAGCAGATCTGCGAATCGGTGATGGTGGCGCTGGAGGCGACGCCGCCCGACCTCGCCGCCGACATCGTGGACCGCGGCGTCATGCTGACCGGCGGCGGCGCCATGCTGGGCGAGCTGGACCTGGCGCTGCGCGAGCAGACCGGGCTGATGATCAGCCTGGCCGACCAGCCGATGAGCTGCGTGGCCCTGGGCACCGGCAAGGCCCTTGAATTCGAAAAGCAACTGCGCCACGTGATCGATTACGACAGCTGAGCGGGTTTGGCCCATGGCGCGCAAGGGCCCTGATTACGCGGCTCCGGTCCGCCGCATCCTGGTTTCACTGCTGGTGCTGGTGCTGCTGGCGGTGTTCCTGTTCTGGCAGATCGACAGCCCGCGCGCCGAGCGCATGCGCGCCGCCTTCATCGACCGTTTCGTGCCCAGTTTCGACTGGGTGATGGCGCCGGTGACGAAGCTGTCGCGCATGGTCTCGGGTTTCCAGTCCTATGCCCGGCTCTACGAGCAGAACCAGGAATTGCGGCGCGAGCTGCAGAAGATGGCGGCCTGGAAAGAGGCGGCCGTGCAGCTGGAACAGGAAAACGCCAAGCTTCTGGCGCAGAACAATGTCAGGATCGACCCCGCGCTGACCTCGGTCTCGGGCGTGGTGCTGACCGACAGCGGCACGGCCTTTCGCCAGTCGGTGCTGCTGAACGTGGGCGCGCGCGACGGCATCCTGGACGGCTGGGCGACGATGGACGGGCTGGGGCTCGTGGGGCGCATCTCGGGCGTGGGGCAGACCACCAGCCGGGTCATGCTGCTGACCGATCCCTCCAGCCGCATCCCGGTGACGATCCTGCCCTCGGGCCAGCATGCGCTGCTGACCGGGGACAACACCGCCCTGCCGGCGCTGGACTTCATCGAAAGCCCGGAAAACCTGCGCCCCGGCGACCGGGTGATCAGCTCGGGCGACGGGGGGGTGTTCCCGCCGGGCCTGCCGGTCGGCCAGGTGGCGTTGGCCAGCGACGGCCGGCTGCGGGTGCGGTTGGCCGCCGATTATGGCCGGCTGGAATTCCTGCGCGTGCTGCGCAGCCACCCGGCCGAGCAGCTTTCCGATACCGGGCTGCTGATCCCACCGCCGCCGGCGGATTTCATCGGCCCGCCCCTGCCGCCCTTGGCCGACATGCAGGCGGCCGGCGAGAATTCCGAGGCCGCAGCCGGGGCCGGGGATGATTGATCCCGCCCGCCGCCGCCGGTTCCTGGGGCAGGCGCTGTTCGTGGCGCTGTTCCTGGCGATCCTGTTCTGGCGGCTTCTGCCGCTGGCGCCGGGCCGCATCGGTTGGCCGGGGCCGGACCTGGCGCTGTGCCTGGTGCTGGTCTGGGTGCTGCGCCGTCCCGAACAGGTGCCGGTCGCGACCATCGCCGCGCTGTTCCTGATCGAGGACATCCTGCTGATGCGCCCCATCGGCCTGGGCGCCGCCCTGGCCGTCATCGTCACCGAGGCCGCAAGAAAGCGCGAGCCGCATTGGCGCGAACTGCCTTTCATGGTTGAATGGCTGCGGGTGGCGACGCTCCTGGCGCTGATGATGGTGGCAAACCGCGTATTGCTGGCGGTATTTTTCCTGCCCCTTCCCCCGTTCGGGCAGGTGATCTTGCAATTCATCGCCACGATCGCCGCCTATCCGCTAGTCGCGGGCCTTGCCGGCTGGGCGCTTGGCCTGCCGCGCGGCCGCGCCGAACGAGACACGAGGCATCGCTGAGCCATGCGCAAATCGGAACGCGAAATCGCCGAAAGCAGCCGGCTCATCACCCGCCGGGTGCTGATGCTGGGGACGATCCAGGCGGCGGTGGTGTCGGTCCTGGGGCTGAAGCTGCGCTCGATGCAGGTGGAACATGCCGACGAATACCGGATGCTGTCGGACGGCAACTCGATCAAGATCCGGCTGCTGCCGCCGGCGCGCGGGCTGATCCTGGACCGCAACGGCACCATCATCGCCGGCAACGAACAGAACTATCGCGTCACCCTGACCCGCGAGGAGGCGGGCGATGTCTCGGCCGTGATCGCCCGGCTGCGCCACATTATCCCGATGAGCGACCGCCAGGCCGCCGAGATCCTGGCCGAGATCCACAGGCGCAGCGCCGTGACCCCGGTGCTGGTGGCCGACCGCCTGACCTGGGACGAGTTTTCCTCGATCGCGCTCAATGCCCCGGCCCTGCCCGGCGTGACGCCCGAGGCGGGGCTGTCGCGCAGCTATCCGCGCGCCGGCGATTTCGCGCATGTGCTGGGCTATGTCGGCCCGGTCTCGGATTACGACCTCTCGAAGATCGAGGATCCCGACCCGGTGCTGCGCCTGCCCGAGTTCCAGCTGGGCAAGGTCGGCATGGAGGCCAAGCTGGAAGAGGCGCTGCGCGGCAAGGCCGGCTCGCGCCGGGTCGAGGTGAACAGCGCCGGGCGCGAGATGCGCGAGCTGTCGCGGCAAGAGGGGCAGCAGGGCGCCACGGTGCAGACCACGCTGGACGCGGGCTTGCAGAATTTCGCCACCCAGCGGCTGGGCAGCGAAAGCGCCGCGGCGGTGGTGATCGACGTGACCAACGGCGACATCCTGGCGATTTCCTCCTCGCCGGTCTTCGATCCGAACAAGTTCGTGCGCGGCATCTCGGGCCCGGACTATCGCGCGCTGATGGAACATGACCACCGCCCGCTGGCCGACAAGACGGTGCAGGGTGTCTATCCGCCCGGCTCGACCTTCAAGATGGTGACGCTGCTCGCAGGGCTCGAGGCCGGGGTCATCAACGCCGGTTCGCGCTTCTATTGCCCCGGCTATACCCAGGTCGCCGGGCGGCGCTTCCACTGCTGGAGCCGGGGCGGGCACGGCATGGTCGATGCGCTGCGAAGCCTCCAGCATTCCTGCGACGTCTATTACTACGAACTGGCGCAGCGCGTCGGCATCGACCGCATCGCCGCCATGGCGCGCAAGCTGGGGATCGGCGTGCGCCACGACCTGCCCATGTCCGCCATTGCCGAGGGCATCGCGCCCGACCGGGCCTGGAAGAAGGCGCGCTACGACCAGGAATGGCAGGTGGGCGATTCGCTCAACGCCTCGATCGGCCAGGGCTATGTGCTGGCCTCGCCGTTGCAGCTGGCGGTGATGACGGCGCGGGTGGCAACGGGGCGCGCGGTGGCGCCGCGGCTGGTGCGCGCCATCGACGGCGTGGCCGAGCCGGTGCCGGAATGGCCGGAACTGGACATCAACCCACTGAACCTGCGCACGGCGCGGGCGGGCATGGACGCGGTGATGAACGCGCCCCGCGGCACCGCCCGCCGCTCGCGCATCCTGGCGCCGGAATGGCAGATGGCCGGCAAGACCGGCACCAGCCAGGTGCGCAACATCACCGCCGCCGAACGCGCCCGCGGCGTGATCTCGAACGACCAGCTGCCCTGGAACCGGCGCGACCATGCGCTGTTCGTCTGCTTCGCGCCCTACGAGATGCCGCGCTATGCGGTCTCGGTCGTGGTCGAGCATGGCGGCGGCGGCGGTGCGGTGGCGGCCCCCATCGCCCGCGACATCCTGCTTTATGCGCTGGCGGACGGCCTGCCGCCGCTGACCGCTTATCCCGAATCCGAGCGCGCCAAGGTGCAGGAAATGTGGTCGCGCATGAACCTGACCCCCTCGGCCCGCAAGGGCGAGGGACGCGCAAGGGCCTGAGCCATGAGCTATCTGGACTATCACGTCGCGCAGGTGCCGACCGGCTGGCGCAAGATCCTGTATCTGAACTGGCCCCTGGTCTTCCTGGTCACCGCGGTCAGCTGCATCGGCTTCCTGATGCTCTATTCCGTCTCGGGCGGCGACATCGACCGATGGGCCGGCCCGCAGATGGAACGCTTCGCCGTCGGCATGGTGCTGATGTTCGCGCTGGCCTTCGTGCCGATCTGGTTCTGGCGCTCGATCTCGGTGGCCTCCTACGTGATCTGCGTCGGCCTGCTGGTGCTGGTCGAGGTGATGGGCCATGTCGGCATGGGCGCGCAGCGCTGGCTGGTGCTGGGGCCGATCCGCATCCAGCCCTCGGAACTGACCAAGGTCGCCTTCGTGCTGACGCTGGCGGCCTATTACGACTGGCTGCCGGTGGAAAAGGTCTCGCGCCCGTTCTGGGTGCTGGTGCCGGTGGTGCTGATCCTGCTGCCGACGGGGCTGGTGCTGATGCAGCCCGACCTGGGCACCTCGATCATGCTGATCGCAGGCGGCGGCATCGTCATGTTCGCAGCCGGCGTCAGCCTGTGGTATTTCGCCGGCGTCATCGCCATCGTCGTGGCCGGTATCACCGCGGTGATGGAAAGCCGCGGCACCGACTGGCAATTGCTGCACGACTACCAGTTCCGTCGCATCGACACCTTCCTCGACCCCGGATCGGACCCCTTGGGCGCGGGCTATAACATCGCCCAGGCGCAGATCGCGCTGGGATCTGGCGGCTGGTCGGGGCGCGGCTTCATGCAGGGCACGCAGTCGCGGCTGAACTTCCTGCCCGAGAAGCACACCGATTTCATCTTCACCTCGCTGGCCGAGGAATTCGGCTTTGTCGGCGCGGGATCGCTGCTGATGCTTTACGTGCTGATCCTGGGCTTCTGCCTGTATTCGGCGCTGACCAACCGCGACCGCTTCGCCAGCCTCATGACCATCGGCATCGCCGGGACGTTCTTCCTTTACTTTTCCATCAACATGGCGACGGTGATGGGCATGTTGCCGGCCAAGGGCTCGCCCCTGCCGCTGGTCAGTTACGGAGGAACCTCGCTGATGATCCTGCTGATGGCTTTCGGCATCGTGCAATCGGCCCATGTCCACCGGCCGCGGGGCTGAGGGGATGCGGGTGCTGTTCGCCGCCCCCGCACATCTGTGGGATGCCTGGTCCCCCGCCCTGCGCGCGGCCTGCCCCGAGATGGAGCTGTGCCGCGACGGCGATCCGGCGGGCTTCGACGCGCTGATCTATGCGCCCGGCTATCCCGAGAACGGGCAGGCGCTGGACTTCACCCCCTTCACCCGCGCCCGCGTGATCCAAAGCCTCTGGGCCGGGGTCGAACGCATCGTGACCAATCCCACGCTGACCCAGCCGCTCTGCCGCATGGTCGATCCGGGGCTGGCGCAGGGCATGGTGGAATATTGCACCGGCTGGGCGCTGCGGACGCATCTGGGCATGGACCGCTTTGCCCAGGACGGCGCCTGGCGCAACCGGCTGACCCCGCCCCTGGCGCAGGGGCGCGGCGTGACGGTGCTGGGCATGGGCGAGCTGGGCCGGGCGGTGGCCTTGGCGCTGGCGGGGCTGGGCTTCCGCGTCGCCGGCTGGTCGCAATCGGGCCGCCCGGTGCCGGGGATCGAGGTGCTGGCGGGCGACGCCCTGCCCCAGGCCCTGGGCAGGGCCGAGATCCTGATCTGCCTGCTGCCCGACACGGCCGGGACGCGCAACCTGCTGGATGCCGAGCGGCTGGCCCTGCTGCCGCCGGGCGCGACGGTCATCAATGCCGGGCGCGGCACGCTAATCGACGAGGCGGCCCTGCTGGCGGCACTGGACCGCGGCCGGCCGGGCCATGCGGTTCTGGACGTATTCCGGCAGGAGCCGCTGCCGCCCGACCATCCGTTCTGGCGCCATCCCGGCGTCACCGTCACCCCCCATGTCGCGGCTGAGACACGGCCCGCCAGCGCCGCCCCGGTGGTGGCCGAGAACCTGCGCCGTGCCATGCAGGGCGCGCCGCTTCTGCACCTGGTGGACCGGGTGCGCGGCTATTGAGCGGCCGTTTCGGGCAGCAGGCCGGCAATCCTGCCGTTTTGCGCAACTTGCACGCGAAAGGAACCCGGCGGATAAGGGGGCCGAAGGTAACGGCCCAAGGCCGATGGAGCGATATCGATGACGATCACCCCCGTTCTGCTGGCCGGCGGCTCCGGCACCCGGCTCTGGCCCGTCTCGCGCAAGAGCTTTCCCAAGCAATTCGCCCCGCTGGTCGGCGAGGAAAGCCTGTTCCAGGCCTCGGCCCGCCGCCTGTCGGGACCGCGCTACGGCGCGCCGCTGGTGATGACCAATGCGGATTTCCGCTTTATCGTCGCCGAACAGCTGGACCAGATCGGCATCGTGCCCTCGGCCATCCTGATCGAGCCCGCCGGCCGCAACACCGCCCCGGCGATCCTGGCCGCCGCGCTGGCCGCCGCCGAAAAAGACCCCGATGCGCTGCTGCTGGTCGCGCCTTCGGACCATGTCGTGCCGGATGCCGAGGCTTTCGGCCGCGCCGTTGATCTGGGCCTGCCCGCCGCGCGGGCCGGCCGCATCGTCACCTTCGGCATCACCCCCACCCGCCCCGAGACCGGCTATGGCTACATGGAGGCCGAGGGCGGGGCCGACAGCGGCGGCGAAGCCCCGCTGGTGCTGAAACGCTTCGTCGAAAAGCCCGACGCGGCGAATGCGGCGCGGATGATCGCGCAGGGCAATTTCCTGTGGAACGCCGGCATCTTCCTCTTCGCCGCCCGCACCATGATCGACGCCTTCAAGGCCCATGCACCGGACTATCTTGCCCCCGTGCAGGCGGCGCTGACCGAGGCGCGCATGGATCTGGGCTTCCTGCGGCTTGCGCCCGAACCCTGGGACCGGCTGCCCGACCTGTCGGTGGATTATGCGGTGCTGGAGAAGGCCGACAACCTGTCGGTCGTGCGCTATTCGGGCCATTGGTCGGATCTTGGCGGCTGGGACGCGGTCTGGCGCGAGATCCAGGATGCCGCGCCGGCCGAACGCGGCGCCGTGACCGATGCCCGCTCGACCGCGATCGACTGCGACAACGTGCTGCTGCGCTCGCAGGACGAGGGGATCGAGGTGGTGGGCATCGGCCTGCGGGACGTGATGGTCGTGGCCACTGACGATGCCGTTCTGGTCGCCGGCATGGACCGCGCGCAGGAGGTGCGCAAGGCGGTCAGCGCGCTGAAGGCCAAGGGCGCGCGCCAGGCCGAGCATTTCCTGCGCGACCACCGCCCCTGGGGCTGGTTCGAGACGCTGGCGCTGGCCGACCGCTTCCAGGTCAAGCGCATCGTCGTCAATCCCGGCGCCGCGCTGTCGCTGCAATCGCATTTCCACCGCTCGGAGCATTGGATCGTGGTTTCCGGCACCGCGCGGGTGACGGTGGATGAAACCGTGACGCTGCTGACCGAAAACCAGTCGATCTATGTGCCGCTGGGCGCGGTTCACCGGCTGGAAAACCCCGGCAAGGTGCCAATGGTGCTGATCGAGGTGCAGACCGGCGCCTATCTGGGCGAGGATGACATCGTCCGCTACGAGGATGTCTATTCGCGCGGCTGACCCGCTCGCGGCATCGTGGGGCGCGCCGGCTTGCGGGGCCGGTGCCTGCCGTCTAACCATGGCCGGCGATGAAACGGATGACGAAAACCCCGATCGCGGCCGCATTGCTGCTGGTCCTTGCCGCGCTGACCGCGCGGGCCGAGGATCTGACCGTGCAGCTGAGCGGCGTGGCGCCGGCCGAATCCGCCGGCTATCTGGTCGCCGAGGCGCGCGGCTATTACGCCGAGGAAGGGCTGACCGTGCGGCTGCTGGCCGCGGATCAGGCGGCCCCGCCCTTCGAGACGCTGGCGCGGGGCGAGGCCGATCTGGCGGTCGCCTGGATGTCCACCGCGCTGGTCGCCCGCGAAAACGGCCTGCCCTTGGTCAATATCGCGCAGATCTTCGCCCGCCCCGCGCTGCGGCTGACCTGCCTGCGCGAGACGGGCGTGACAAGCGCCGCCGATCTGCGCGGCAAGACCATCGGCAGCCGGTTCGGCGGCACGGAATATCCGCTGCAGGCCTGGCTGAACCGGCTGGGACTGGTCGCCGACGGCAGCCCGTCCGGAGTCAGCCTGCTGGCGCAATGGCCGGGGGCCGAGATGCTGCGCCAGAAACAGGCCGCCTGCATCAGCACGCTCAGCCACGACCCGGTGCCGGGCGAGGGGCTGGTCGAACTCGATCCGCAGGACCAGGGCGCCGCGGTGCTGGAGGATGGGCTCTATGTCCTGGCCGGCGCCCTGACCGCCCCCGAGGCCGAGGCGCGGCTGGCCCGGTTCCTGCGCGCCAGCATGAAGGGCTGGCACGAGGCGGTCGCGGCGCCCGAGGACAGCGCCCGGTTGATTCTTGGTCCCGACCCTGATCCGGGCGCCTTGCAGCAGCAGGCCGGGATGCTGCGCGGCATCGCCGGGCTCCTGTCGGCCACCGGCGCGCTGGACGAGGCGGATTATCGCCGCACGGTCGAGACCCTGCGCGCCGGCGGCAGCCGCGCGGTGCTGCGCCGCGAGCCCGAGGGCGCCTTTACCGCCGCCGTCAGCGACCGCGCCACGCCGCCCGAAGCCGCCGCCGCAGACCGCGACGCCGCGCCGCTGCGCTGATCGCAATGCCCCCTTGCCGGCCCCGCCGGGCGCGGGCAAGAGGAGGCGCATGAGCGACGACACCCCTTCCCCACGCCACAGCCCCATCGAAGATGCGCAGGGCCTGGCCTATGGCAGTTTCATGGCCGCGGTTGGCGTGCTGCTGCTGACGCATCTGGGCTTTGTCACCGGCCAGACGGCGGGGCTGGCGATCCTGATCTCCTATGCGACGGGTTGGGGCTTCGCGCCGGTCTTCTTCGTGGTGAACCTGCCGTTCTACTGGCTGGGCTATCGCCGGCTGGGGCTGGGCTTCATGCTGAAATCCTTCATCGCCGTGGCCACGATGTCGGCGCTGGTCGCCATCCTGCCGTCGGGGCTGCAATTCGGCCATGTCCACCCGGCGGTCGGGGCGCTGCTGGTGGGATTCCTGACCGGCTCGGCGCTGCTGGCGCTGTTCCGGCACGGCGCCTCGCTGGGCGGGGTCGGCATCGTGGCGCTGTATCTGCAGGACGCCACCGGCTTTCGCGCCGGCTGGACGCAGCTGATCTTCGACGCCTGCCTGTTCGCCTGTGCGCTGATGCTGCGCGACTGGCAGCTGGTGGCCTGGTCGTTCCTGGGCGCGCTGGTGCTGAACCTGGTGATCGCGATCAACCACCGCCGCGACCGCTATGTCGTCTAGGAGCGGCCGGGAAGGATCTTGAGCCCGTCCTGCGAAGGAGATGGTCCCCAAGCTGGCGCAATTCGGCCCGGACATTCGCGTTTTCCGGGCCGTTCCTGGCAAACGCCCCGGATTCCAGAGCCGGGTCGAGGCCCCACGCCGCTTTTCGGCAGCCGGCCAGGGGGCGACTCAGGCCGCCACCCCCAGCGCGCGCTTGACATTCGCGGTCCAGCCCAGCAGCCGCTTGTCGCCCTCGACGATCGCCGGCCGCTTCATCAGCGAGGGCTTGGCCGAAAGCATCTGCAAGGGCGTGCCGGCACGCTCGTCCTCGGACATGCCGCGCCAGGTCAGGCTGGCGCGGTTCACCAGCTTCTCGCCGAAATCGGTGATCATGCGCTGCCATTCGTCCTGGTCCAGCGGCGCCTTGGCCACGTCGCGGAACTCGACCTGCCAGCCCGCGGCCTGCAACTCGGCCTGCGCCTTCTGGCAGGTCGAGCAATGGGCAAGCCCATACATCTGAAGCCGCCCGGCCATCACGAACGGTCCTGGGCAGGCGGGGTGGAAAGGGATGATGGTGCCTGGATCATGCGATTGCTCCTTCCTGGCGGTTGGTTGGGGGCTAATGGCCGGCGTCATGCAGCCGGGCGCGGATGCGCCGCATCCCCAGCCAGACGCCCAGCACCGCGACGGGGGTCAGGACCGCGACCAGCACCGCCTTGTCGATATGCAGCGCATGGGCCAGCGGGTAAAGCGCATAGCCCAGAAGGCCCACCGCGTAATAGCTGATCGCCACCACCGACAGCCCTTCGACCGTGTGCTGCAGCCGCAATTGCAGGTCGGCGCGCCGGTCCATGCGCTGCATCAGTTCCTGGTTCTGGGCGCTGCGCTGGACATCGACGCGGGTGCGCAGCAATTCGCCGGCGCGCTCGCTGCGGTCCAGCATGGCCGAGAGCCGCTTCTCGGCCGATTTCGCGGTGCGCATGGCGGGCAGATAGCGCCGCGCCATGAACTCGGTCAGCATCTGCCCGCCCAGGAAGCGCGATTCGCGCAGCGAGGCGATGCGGTCCATGACGATGGCCTCATAGGCCGCATTGGCGCCGAAGCGGAAGGCATGCTGGGTCGCGGCGCTTTCCAGCCGGGTCGAGACCGACAGCAGGTCTTGCAGCACCGCGTCGGCCGGACGGCTCTCGTCGCTCATGCCCTGGACGATGTCGCTGAGCTGCGGGTCCAGCGCATTGAGCTGCCGGGTCAGGTCGCGCGCGCGCCCCAGGCCCAGCATCGACATGGCGCGATAGGTCTCAAGGTCCAGCAGCCGCTGCACGATGCGGCCGATCCGGCCCGGCTGCGTGTTCGGCTTGACGAAAAGCGCAAAGCGCATCCAGCCGGCCGGGTCGATGCGGAAATCGCCGGCGACCACCGCCGCTTCCTCCAGCACCCAGACCGAGGCCATGCTGTCGGCCGCGAACCATTCCGACAGGCGCGGCAGGATCTCGGCCGGGTCGTCGGGCAGGATGTCGACCTGGATCATCACCGCCGCGACGCGCTTGCCGGGCGCCTGGTGCTGCCAATCCTCGGGAAAGATCGCCCCGGCGGAAGGATCGAAGGGCCGCGGCGGCAGGCCGGGCGCAAAGGCGGCATAGGTCACGAACTCGGTATGGCTTTCCCAGCGCAGCTGGTGGCGGCCAAGCTGCGCGGTGTAATGGCCCGCGCTGGTATCGGGGCGCGGCGCGCCGTGGCGGGCGCAAAGCTGGGCCAGATGCGCGACATCCCTGCCCCGGTCGCGGTTGGCGGCGTCCCGCGGCTCCTTGATGGCCAGATACACCGCCGTGCAGGGCGCCTGGAGCCGCGGCGAGGGCCGGGCGTGCAGTTCGTTGACCAGCGCATAGCGTTGGGGGTGTTCGTCTTCGTCGTTCATGGCCGCATGATTAGCCGCTGCCGCGTTTCTCGCAACAGGAAAGCCCAGCGATTCCGAGGCGCTGGCAAATCTGCCACGGGCCGGGCACGCCGCATCAGGATTTCGTGAAGCCAGGCTGCATTGCCCGGCCAGCCGCTGGGGGGCAAAATGGCCAAAACACCGGATCGAGGGGCAGGACAGGATGACGGGCTGGCTGGGACGTATCGTCGCATTGGGGCTTTTGCTTGGGTTGGCGGCCTGCGGCCCCAGCAAGTTCAAGAGCTATTCCGGCCCGCCCGTGACGCAGGTCGTGGTCAACAAGGGCGCGCGGCAGATGCTGCTGCTGAACGGCAACACGGTGCTGAAGGCCTATCGCATCGGGCTGGGCAATGAGCCAGTCGGCCACAAGCAGTTCGAGGGCGACGGCCGCACCCCCGAAGGGCTTTACTATATCGACCGCCGCAATCCCGACAGCCGCTATCACCTGTCCATCGGTATCTCCTATCCCAATCCGCATGACTCGATGCAGGCCGCCGAGCTGGGCCGCAGCGCGGGCAGCGACATCTTCATCCACGGCCAGGGGCCGGAGGGCCGCACCCTCTCCAGGCAGAGACCCGACTGGACCGCCGGCTGCATCGCCGTCACCGATGCCGAGATCGAGGATGTCTATGCCATGGTGCGCGACGGCACGCCGATCCTGATCACGCCCTGAGCATCCGCCAGCCCGAAGGCCCGGCCCGAAGACGGTACCGATTCGGCCCGCCATGGCAGCGCGTGGGCCCGGTGATGCTGCCGTTTCAAGGCCGGATCCGACCGTTTTCGGACAGGATCCGGCCCCTTTCGGCCGGGGGTCGAGCCGGCCGGCCGCCATACGCGCAAAGCTTGTATGGCAGACCTGTTCAAAAGGGCATATACTCATCGGCGGCGGCAAGGATTAACAATTTACATTAAAATGTTAACTCCAAGCTTCATCCCCCATGTACCTGCCCCCCATCATCCATGACGCCCTGATCGATTCGGCCGAAACCAAGGGCTACGTGCCCGGCGCCATCGAAAGCGTCATGCGCTTCGGCCCGCATTCCCGCTGGCGCGCGGGGGTGATTGCCGATTGTTCGGCCAAGCGGTCGCAGGCCCTGGCCACGCGCTGCGCGCTGCTGATCCCGCGCAAGGGCAGGCGCACGCTCAAGCTGGCGGTGCATCCCGCGCTGCCGGCCGATGTGATAAAGTCGATGCTGAACGCGATCTGAAGACCGATGCGCCCGCCCCATGGCAATGGACGCCGCGGGAGGATGCCGGCCGGCGAACCCGCGCCGACCTTGCCGGTGCCGAAGCTCAGCTGCCCCGCCGCTTCAGATCCGGCCGATCTGTTCGGGCAGGATGACGGTGAAGCGGCTGCCCTGCCCGCGCTCGCTTTCGATGCGCAGCCGGCCGCGATGCCGGTTCACGATATGCTTGACGATGGCCAGGCCCAGCCCGGTGCCGCCCTGCTCGCGCGAGCGATGCGTGTCGACGCGATAGAACCGCTCGGTCAGCCGCGGCAGGTGCTGGGGCTCGATCCCCTCTCCCTGGTCGGCGACGCAGACCGCCCAGGCCGGGCCGCGCAGCACCGGCTCATGCGCCAGCCGCTCCAGCGTCACCGTCACCACCCCGCCGGCGCCGCCGTATTTCACCGCATTCTCGACCAGGTTGTGAAACACCTGCACCAGCTGGTCGGCATCGCCGGGCACCGGCACCTTGCCGGCCGGTGCCTGCAACTCCAGCCGCACCCCGGCAGCCGCGGCGGCGGGCGCCAGCGTGGCCACGACGCCACGCAAGAGCCCGGCCAGGTCCAGGTTCTGCGCCGGGCGGCGGCGCTCGTCCTGTTCGACCCGGCTCAGCGACAGAAGGTCGGCCACCAGCCGGTTCATCCGCCCCGCCTCGCGCTCCATGATGTCGAGGAAACGGTCGCGCGCGGCCGGATCGTTGCGGGCCGGGCCGCGCAAGGTCTCGATGAAGCCCATCAGCGCGGTCAGCGGCGTGCGCAGCTCGTGGCTGACATTGGCGACGAAATCGCGGCGCATCTGCTCGGTTTCCTCGTCGCGCGAGCGGTCCTCGATCGCCACCGCCGCGCCCAGCAACCCCGGCGCCCGCAAGGCCGTCACCGTCACCTCGCAGAACACCCGCCGGTCGGCCGCGCCCAGGGTGACGGCCAGCTGCGCCCGCTCCTGCCCGGCCAGCACGGCATCCAGCGCGGCATTCACTTCGGGATGGCGCAGCACGGTGACAAAGGGCCGCCCGCCCGGCACCGCGCCCAAAAGCGCCTCGGCCGCCTCATTGGCGCCGATGATGCGCGCATGGCTGTCCATCGCCAGCATCGCCACCGGCACGCCGCGCAGCAGGGCGTGCAGCCGCTCTTCGATCATCCGCGCGCGACCTGCGCCAGCCCCTGGCGAAAGCGGACGGCGTTGCGGTGATAGCCCTCGGCCGATTGCAGCAGCCGCGCGCGTGCCGCCTCGTCCAGTTCGCGCACCACCTTGCCCGGCGCCCCCATGACCAGCGAGCCGGGCGGGATCACCTTGTTCTCGGCAATCAGCGCCCCGGCGCCGATCAGCGAGCCGGCGCCGATCCGCGCCCCGTTCAGGATGATCGCGCCCATGCCGATCAGCGCGCCGTCCTCGATGGTGCAGCCGTGCAGGATGGCGCGGTGGCCGATGGTGCAGTTCGCGCCGATGCTCAGCGGATAGCCGATGTCGGTATGGCAGACCGTCAGATCCTGCACGTTCGAGTTGCGGCCGACGCGGATCTCCTCGTTGTCGCCGCGCAGCACGGCGCCGAACCAGACGCTGGCGCCCGGCTCCAGCACGATCCTGCCCATCAGCTGCGCATCCGGCGCCACCCAGGCATCGTCGGCGATTTGCGGCGCGATGCCGTCCAGTTCCCAGATCATGCGCTTTCCTCCTCCATGAGCGCGCGGACGAAGGGGCCCAGCCCCACCTGCCGGGCGCGGCGCATCCGCTCGGCCCGCAGGATGGTCTTGAGCGCCTCGGCGCTGCGGTCCAGGTCATCGTTGACGATGACATAGTCGTATTCCGCCCAATGGCTGATCTCGTCGCGGCTCTTGCGCATGCGCGCGGCGATCACCTCGGGCGCGTCCTGCTGGCGCCCGACCAGCCGCCGCTCGAGTTCGCGCAGGCTGGGCGGCAGCACGAAGATCGAGATCACATGTCCGCCCAGCGACGAGGCGCGGATCTGCTGGCCGCCCTGCCAGTCCACGTCGAACAGCGTGTCGCGCCCGGCGCGCATCGCCTCTTCGACCGGGCCGCGGGGGGTGCCGTAGAAATTGCCGAAGACCTCGGCATGTTCCAGCATCTCGCCTGCGGCGACCATGGCGCGGAACTGCTCGGGGCTGCGGAAATAGTAATGCTCGCCCTCGACCTCGCCGGGGCGCGGCTTGCGTGTCGTGGCCGAGACGGAAAAGCGCAGGCCGGGATCCCAGTCCATCAGCCGCCGCGCCAGCGTCGATTTCCCCGCCCCCGAGGGCGAGGACAGGATCACCAGAAGTCCGCTGCGCTCCATGCTTCTCCGCCTTGTTCCCCGCATTCCAGCGCCGCCTGAATGGCCCCGCCCGCCAGCAGGGTCAAGCCCGCACCGCGGGGCGACCTCTTAACCAGCGGTAAAGAATTCGCTCGGCAGCCGGAAGGGAAAGGTCTAGATTTGCGGCAAGGGCTGGTTTCGTGGGTGACAGGTAAGGCCGGGACGGATGGCGAACGACCACGGAGAGGACGGGGATTCCCCGTACGGAGCCGATTCGCCTCGGCCTCGGCCCGGCAAGCTGCTGCATCTGGCCGATTACGAACCCGTCCAGCTCGAGCGCATCTTGGGCGAATTGCGCGGCTACTGGGAAGGGCTGCGCCATGGCCGCGCCATTCCCGACCGCGCCGATGTCGAGCCGCGCGGCATCCGCCGTTCGCTGGACTATGCCTTCATCCTGGAACGCATCGCGCCGGGTGCTGCCCGGTTCCGCCTGGCCGGGCGGCATCTTGTCGACCTGATGGGGATGGAGGTGCGGGGCATGCCGCTTTGCGCGTTTCTGCACACCAGTTCGCGGGGCCGGCTGTCGGACGTGCTGGAAAGCGTGTTCCGCGCCCCGCAGATCGCCGAGATCGCGCTGGCCTCGCCCGCCGGCTATGGCCGCCCGGCGCTGGAAGGGCGAATGCTGCTCTTGCCGCTGCGCTCGGACCTGGGGGACGTGACCCGGGCGCTTGGCTGCCTGGTCGCCGAGGGCCGGATCGGGGGGGGG